>DASYIO010000105.1:0-6422 GCA_035997465.1 Minisyncoccota bacterium
TCAGAGATATGGACCAAGCCCTCGAGACCCTCCTCGAGTTTAACAAAGACGCCAAAGTCCACCATGCCGGTAACCTCGCCCGACACCGTGTCGCCCACAGCGTAGTTGGCAATAAGCTCCTTCTTTTCCTTATCATCAACACCCTTTTCGCTAAATATAAGTTTGCCCTCCTTAGGCTGTGCGCCGATTATCGAGACAGGAAGCTTGGTGCCCACCAATTTGCGAAGCTCGTCGAGGATGCGGTCTTTGTCGCCGTCGGCCACGCGCGGATAATGCTCGGCCTTAAGCTGTGAGGCGGGGAGGAAGCCCGCGATGCCCTGCCACTCCATAATAAGTCCGCCTTTGTTGGCCTCTTTAACGACAAGCTCGAGCATGATCTTGTTTTTGACCATCTCCTCGGCTTCGGCCCATGCGGCGGCTTGGCGAGCCTCTTTAAGACTAAGCTCGATATAGCCGTCTTTGGTATTGGTGGCGATTACTTTGGCGCTGATGCGGTCGCCAACGTTGGTGCGCTTGATAACCTCGCGGGCGTTCATGTACTCGCGACCGTAAATAACGCCGGTGCCAAACGGAGGCAGGTCGACGTATAGGCGCGCGCGGTCTAGCGAAAGCACGGTGCCCTCGATAATGTCGCCCGCACCGGGCGGCATCTCTGCTTGGTCGGCAAACATCTGCATGACAGGTGCAGGCAAGACCTCTAAATTGAGCTCGTTCTCCATATAATTATTGGTTTGTACGATAGGGGCCTCAGATCGAGGTTTACTCCTATGCGAGTTGCTTCTAATAAAGGAAGACCCTTTATTGCCAAAGACTATAGCCTATAGAGTACGATTATGCAAATTTGGGTACAAGGAGACCCGGCGTAAAGCCGGGCCTCGCTGCTAGAAAGAAGTTCTTCTCGAGTTACTTCGCGGTGGTCTCCTTGTTGGTGGAGGCCGTCACGATGGTTGCCGGCGGGGTTGCCGTGGTGCCGGCGGCCGGAGTTGTTGCAGAGTCCGTCGTGACGGGCGCCGCAGTGGTGAGTTCGCCGATTGTGTAGTGCACGAGACCCAGCGGGAGCTTGTCGTAGCCGACAGCCTTCAGCACTTCCAGCGGTTCGGTGCCAGCGCCGGCGAACAGCTTGCCGAGGTCGGTCTTCAGCACCTTGGTGGTGTCGAGGCTGTAGAAGGCGCCCGCCACGTAGACGAGGTGCTTCGACTCGAAGTAGACGACGGGATCCGCCTGCTGCGCAACGAATGCGACCGGCTTGGCCTTTTCGGTGAGCGGAGTGGCGAACGACGTTGTCGAGAGAGCGAGGGCGGCCAGACCAGCCACCAGGCCCAGATGAAGACGACTCAATGCACGCATCGGTTTCTCCTTCTGAAAATTGACGAATTGTACGCGTTTCGGCCGATCGCAACCCTTGCAGGCTACGTACTAAAACGATGATTTAACTTTATGAAATATACACAAATAGTCAATGGGCTAAAAAGAGGCGAGGGGATAACTTTTTGGGCACAAAAACACCCGCGCGATGGCGGGTGGGCTGCGGGCGGCGGCTCATCCGCCGCCCGCGACGGGTTTGGAGTGCTGCCGGGCACTCCACACCGTCATTGAAACTGGATCTACTTGCGATTCGGCTTTCGCGTAATAGTCTTTTGCTTCTTGCGGTCACTGACCGAGCCGACTTGCTCGGTATGGTCATCTTCTTGGCGCTTGTCATTCTGCACTTCGACAAGCCGTCGAGCTGCTCTCCAAGGCACTCCATCCACCTGCATGCACGAGCCCCATTTTAACGCCCCCCGTAATGAGCAGGCGTGATGAGCAAAGTATCGTACAGTCCCGCTTATGTCAACTGTGGGTAAGTTGAAAGCCCGACTCATGCGGCTGCCTTTTGGGCGGCGGCACGAATCGGGCTTTGCAGGGCGCCTTGTGGCGCCTCTCCTTGGGCTCCCCTCGAACTGGCTACTCGGTCTTGGGCGCTTGCTCTTGGGCATCCGCGGCTTCGAAGTCTTGCCGCTCTGTCCAGGTGCGCTCCGCTTCCTGGCGTTTGGCCTCAAGTTCGTCGGCCAAGAGGTAGAGTGTGTCGTTGTCGGACATTTTGCCTCCTAGTGTGCCGTATCCCGTCATCTGGCAGACACAAAAATGCGCTCCCTTTCGAGTAGCGTATTCCTGCACCTGCAGAAGGATACTTAACTACTATCTTACATGTTCCTACATGATTGTCAAATGAAATTGTGCTGCCGCTGTCGGGTCAACCAGTAGCAAAAAGGTCGAGATTTTGCTACAGTTTATATATGGTCATTAGCTATTTAGGAGGCGAGTGCTTTAAGGTCTCGCTTGGCGACTTAACGCTTGCCATTAACCCGCCGGGCAAAAGCTCTAAACTTGCCTCGGCCAAATTTGGCGCCGACCTGGCGCTTGTAAGCCTTAACCACGAGGACTTTAACGGCACCGACAACGCAAGCTTTGGCGAGCGCCAGCCGTTTGTCATACAGGGCCCCGGCGAGTACGAGGTTAAGGGTGTTGCGGTACGCGGCTTTGGCGCGCCGACCATCTACGGCAAAGAGGCCACTATTAATACCATATACTCGGTGTCGCTCGAGGGGATGAACCTGTGCTTTTTGGGCGCTATGGGCCAGGGCGATTTGCCCGCGGCCGCCAAGCAAGAGTTAGACGAGGTCGATATACTATTTGTACCGGTTGGCGGCGGCGATGTGCTGGGCCACGCGGCAGCCTACAAGCTGGCTGTGGGGCTCGAGCCAAAAGTCATCATCCCCATGCACTACGAAGCGGGGTCTTTAAAGTCGTTCCTTAAAGAGGCCGGCGCCGAGGCCACAAAGCCCGAGGACAAGCTGACGGTAAAAAAGAAGGACCTCGAGGGCAAAGAGGGCGAGGTAGTGGTGCTAAGCGCATAGTCCAATGAAAAAGTACGTCGACCACATTATTGCCAAAGAGCCCCACGAGCGCCGCCGACACGCGATGCAGTTGGCGGGTATCTTAACCGCGATGGTTTTTGTAGTGTGGATCACAACGCTTGGCCTGCGCATAGGTGGAGGCGACAATACGGTGGCGCAAGACGACTCTAATCAGACATCGCTTAGTGCGGCCGCAGCGCAAAGCATAAACGGCGGGCAAAACACACTATACGTTGCATCAACAACACAATTTTAATTTTGTATGGCAGATAAGGAGGACAACAAGACAAAAGAGCAGGGAGGCACGGGCATCGTAGGCCGCAACATCTCCCAAGAGATGCGCGAGAGCTTTATCGACTACGCCATGTCGGTCATCACCGACCGTGCTTTGCCCGATGTGCGCGACGGCCTTAAGCCCGTGCACCGCCGCATCCTCTACACCATGCATCGGCAGGGGCTTACACCTGGTGCTCGCTTTCGCAAGTCGGCAACGGTAGTGGGCGACGTGCTGGGTAAGTACCATCCGCACGGCGACCAGTCGGTGTACGACGCAATGGTCAAGATGACGCAACAATTTAGCATGCGCTACCCGCTTATTTTGGGTCAGGGTAACTTTGGCTCTATAGATGGCGACCCGGCCGCAGCCATGCGCTACACCGAGGCCAAAATGTCGCGCGCCGCCGAGGCCCTGCTTAACGACTTAGACAAAGAGACTGTCGAGTGGCGCCCCAACTACGACGGCACGCTCAAAGAGCCGGCCGTGCTGCCCGCCGCTGTGCCCAACATTTTGCTTAACGGCACGCTTGGTATTGCGGTGGGCATGGCCACAAGCATCCCGCCGCACAACCTGGGCGAGGTGTCGCAAGCGCTCACTCATTTGATAGAAAACCCTGATGCGACCACCGAGGACTTGATGGAGTTTGTAACGGGGCCCGACTTTCCTACAGGCGCAGTGGCGTTCGACAAAAAGGCGCTCTTGCATGCGTACTCGACAGGCAAAGGTGGGGTAGTGGTGCGCGGCAATGCCGAAATTGTCGAGGGCAAAAAAGGCGACTTTCAGATTGTTGTCACCAGTATCCCGTACCGCGTCAACAAGGCCGACCTTATCATGCGCATCGCCGACTTGGTGCGCGACAAAAAACTAGAGGGCGTGCGCGGGCTACGCGACGAGTCGTCCAAAGACATCCGCGTTGTCATCGAGCTTAAAAGTGGCGCGCATCCGCAAAAGGTCCTTAACTACCTGTACAAGCACACGGCGCTCGAGGACACGTTTCACTTCAATATGGTGGTGCTGGTCGATGGCGTGCCGCAAACGCTTAGCCTTAAGGGGATACTGCAGGAGTTTATCAAGCACCGCAAAGAGGTCGTGCGCCGCCGCACATTGTTTGACCTTACAAAGGCGCAAGACCGCGAGCATATTTTGCTGGGGCTCGCTAAAGCGCTCGACATAATCGACGAGCTTATAAAGACTATCCGCGCCAGCAAAGACGTCCCCGAGGCGCACCAAAACATCGTTAAAAAGTATAAATTTAGCGACCTGCAGGCCACAGCGATACTCGAGATGCGCTTGTCACGTCTTGCTAACCTCGAAAGGCAAAAAGTTATGGACGAGCTTGCCGAGGTCCAAGCTCTTATTGCCGAGTTGTCGGCGCTTTTGGCGAGCGACAAAAAGATGCTCGCTGTTATTAAGCAAGAAATTGCCGACTTGGCCAAGCGCTTTGGTGACGAGCGCATGACCAAGGTCATGAAGGGCGCTGCCGGCATCATAAACGTCGAGGACTTAGTGCCCGACGAGGAGCAGGTGCTTGTCTTAACGCAAGGAGGCTATGTTAAGCGCACCAACCCCGAGGAGTACCGCAAGCAAAAGCGCGGCGGCGTGGGCGTCATTGACCTTGATACTAAAGAAGAGGATTTTGTCACGACCTTTTTGACCACATCGACCCACAGCGAACTTTTGTTCTTTACCGATGCGGGCCGCGCGTTCCAACTAAAAATGTATGACCTCCCCGAGGGCAAGCGCTCGACCAAGGGCAAGGCCATTGTTAACTTTTTGCAATTGACCGACACCGAGCGTGTGTCGTCGGTATTGCCAATGCGCAAAATACAAAAAGAGGGTGAGAAGTTTTTGTACATGATAACCAAGCAGGGCGTGGCTAAAAAAGTTGATGCCACATCCTTCCACGATGTGCGCCGCTCGGGCCTTATTGCCATTAAGCTCCAAAAAGGCGACGAGCTTATTGCGGCACTTTTGGTTGAGAAAGGCGACGAAATATTCTTGAGTACAGCCAAAGGCCAGTCGGTGCGCTTTGCCGAGTCTGACATCCGTGCTATGGGCCGCGGTGCTGGCGGCGTGCGCGGCATGAAGCTAAGCGCCGGCGACATCATTGTGGGTGCCGATGTAATAAAGAAGGGGATGAAAAACCTTGAGGTCCTTGTAGTAAGCCGCAACGGCTACGGCAAGACAACAGACGTTGCCGAGTACAAAGTACAAAAGCGCGGCGGCTCGGGTATTAAGACCATGAACATGACCCCAAAGACCGGCCCTGTTATTGCCGCCAAAATAATCTCTAAAGAAGAGGGTGTAGGAGAGGACGAAATCGTCGTAGTCTCCAAAAAAGGCCAAATAATCCGCACCGGCCTGGCCGAAATCCCGTCCCTCTCGCGCTCCACCCAAGGTGTGCGCGTAATGAAACTCCGTGAGGGAGATGCTATTGCTAGCTTCGTTTGTTTGTAAGATAACGTATGGAAATGGACGGAGCGCCTCAGTCGCAGCCACTTACTGACGAATTTTTCGAAAAAACTAAAACCAAGGCCGAGGAAGAATATAAAAAGTTAGAGAAAATCTATTGTCCGTATTTCAAAGGCGAGGTACTTTTTAACGTCAAAGGCTTAGATCATGTAAAGTCAAAAGAATGGGGGAAGGCAAGAAATAGATTTGATCAGTATCTAAGACTCAAACTCCTTTATTTGGCTCCCACAATACTTGAGCAGTCCCATACCGTTCAGGGTATTTGGAAAACTAAAGGCTGGGAAAGACGCAAAAGATATGGCAAATGGGAAAAAGTAATGATAGAAGTTTCCTACTATGAATTTGTTGCTGTAACAGGCAAGGTCAGGATTAAGATTATCGTTAAGGAGGTTAGTGGAGGTAGCAAGTTCTTTTGGACAATAATCCCATTTTGGAGAACGAACCCAGTGACGAACCAAAGAATGCTGCATGAGAATGATACGGAGGCTGAGGCGGCAGATGACTAAACACCGACGAAAAAACACCACAGAAGTGGTGTATTTTCGTCGGCACTTGGCTACGGTTTGAAGTTTTAACCGTGGGAGAGCCGAAGCCCTCACAAGTGCCACTATCCAATATATACTAGCCTTAATAAAGAGTCAATGAACGATAATATGTCTAAATCACTAGAACTCGCAAAGCCTTTTTTGGGAAAACAAGTCACGGTCACCATGGACCGGCCTATGGGGACTAAACATCCTCGGCACCAGATGGTATACGAGGCCAACTACGGCTAT
>DASYIO010000106.1:0-10465 GCA_035997465.1 Minisyncoccota bacterium
ACCGTGTCGACGTCGCCGGCTTCTGCAGTCAGTACCGCCGCCATGTACTCCACGGGGTAGTTTGCCTTCATATACGCGGTTTGGTAGGCCACTTTGCCGTAGCTCGCGGCATGCGCTTTGTTAAACCCGTACGCGGCAAAAGGCTCAATTAGCTTCCACAATTTTTCGCCCAGCGCGGGCGACAGTTTGCCGTACTCTTTAAAGCCCTTAATAAGTTTTTCTTTCTCGGCGGCCATGACCTCGGGGATTTTTTTGCCCATCGCTTTGCGCAGCTTGTCGGCATCAAGCCACGAGTAGCCGCCAAGCGTAATAGCGGTCAATAGCACGTCGTCTTGATACACAATGACGCCGCGCGAAAACTCCAAGTATTCTTTCATGCGCACGTCGGCATACGTAACCAGGTGAGGGTTGTGCTTGCGCTCAATGTAGGAGGGGATGTTTTCCATCGGCCCTGGGCGATACAAAGCAACCATCGCATTGATGTCGTGTATCGTGCTGGGTTTAAGCTCTTTAAGAAAGCGCGTCATCCCCGAGCCGTTAAGTTGAAATAATCCTTCTGTCTCGCCGCGCGCAAGCATCTCAAATGTTTTTACGTCCTCGACAGACACGTTTTCAATATCCACCTTTATATCGCGAGTTTTTTCTACCAATTCGACAGCCGACGAAAGTATGGCCAGGTTGCGTATACCCAAAAAGTCGAACTTTAAGAGTCCCGCCTCTTCGACCGAGTACATGTCGTATTGGCTTATAAGTTTGCCGCCCTTTGGGTCTAACTGCAGTGGTGTGTAGTCAGTCAAAGGCGTGGGCGATATAACGACTCCTGCGGCGTGCACGCCCACATGGCGCGCGCAACCTTCCATCTTTTTACCCAGGTCGATTATGTCGCGCACCTGGGCGTCTTTTTTATACATTTTGCCGAGCTCGGGATTTTCAACGAGCGCTCTGTCGAGCGTCATGGGAAATCCTTGTGCCCCCATGGGTATCTCTTTGGCGATAGCATCGCCCAGGCCATAGGGGTAGCCCAGCGCACGTGCCACATCGCGCACCACCCCTCGCGCCATCATGGTGCCAAAGGTGCCAATTTGCGCCACGTGGTCGGTGCCATACTTGCGGCGCGCATACTCAATGACCTCGTCGCGCCTGTTATCGGCGTAGTCCATGTCGATGTCGGGGGCCGACGGGCGCTCGGGGTTTAAAAACCGCTCAAACGGGAGCTTGTAGGCAAGCGGGTTAACGTTGGTAATCCCGATGACATAGGTTACCAACGAGCCGGCGACCGAGCCGCGGATGGTTGTCAGTATCTTGTTGGTGCGCGCAAAGTTAAGTAGGTCGGCTACTACCAAAAAGTACGGGGCAAAGCCTTTTTTTAAAATAATGTCGTACTCGTATTCAATGCGCTTGCGCTGCTCGTCGGTCGGGGTAATAAATCTTTTTTTAAGGCCGTCCTCTATAAGCGCGCGCAGCTCCTGCTCGTAGCTTGATTGCTGGGGGATAGATAAGTTGGGGAACACCCATTTGCCCAGCTCAAGGTCTAAGTTGCACTCGGCCGCCAAGTCTAGTGTTTTTTGCAGAGCCTCTTGGCCAAAACGCTCTTCCATATATTGCGCAGCGGGGAAGGAAAAATCATCCTCCTCCTGGTCGAGGTCGCCGGTATCGACAGGCCCGCGGTTTTCTATCGCGCGCAGGGTCTCCCACGCGCGCTGGTCGTCGGGCTCTAAGTAAAACACCTCGCGCATGGGGATGCCGGTGTCTTTTGGGTCGACCACAATAAGGCCCTCTTTGTGCTCGTCGAGTATAGCCTGGGTCAGCATCGGGCTGCCCGGCGAGTTAAGTTGCGACTTGGTGACAAGCTGCAGCAGGTTTTGGTAGCCGTCGCGGTTTTTGGCGTACAACAGTACATGCTTGCCGCCCTCCATAATACTTTCGAGCCCGATAATTGGTTTAATGCCGGCGCCTTTGCACTCTTTATAAAATTCGATGGCGCCGTACAAATTGCCCAGGTCGGTTAGGGCCATCGCCTCGTGGCCTTGGGCCTTGGCTTTTTTAACCAGGTCGGGGATCTTGGGTAGCGCTTTTAGCAGAGAGTAGTGCGAGTGGACATGCAATGGTACAAATTTACCCGCCATAGGCTCAGTATACGCTTGGCACCCCTCCTTGAGCCACCCCTGATACAATGTCGCAATGTATAGATGGCTAGTTGGCGTAGATGAGGCGGGCCGAGGGCCCTTGGCGGGGCCGGTGTCTGTGGGCGTGGTGCTGGTACCTGCGGGTTTTGATATTAAAAAAGCGTTTCCGGGTATAAACGACTCCAAACAACTGACCGAAGCAAAAAGAGAAGAGATTTATAAAAAGGCGCTTTTGCGACAAAAAGCCGGCGACATTAAATTGTGTGCGCGCTTTAGCACCGCTCTATATATAGACACGCGCGGCATTACAAAAGCCGTGCGCAGGGGTGTGTGGAGTGGCGTGCGCAGTCTGGCTAACCCCAAAGACTCGTTTGTAAAGCTCGATGGCCTTTTGCAAGCTCCGCCGGAGTACGCGCAAGAAACAATTATAAAAGGTGATGCTTTGGAGCCGGTAATATCGCTAGCTTCTATTGTTGCCAAGGTTCGGCGCGATAGATTGATGAAAAAGATGGCCAAGCTTTACACGCGGTATGGGTTTGATGTCCATAAGGGCTATGGCACGGCAAAACACTTGGCGGCAATACGAAAGTTTGGGCTCTGCAATATCCACCGTAAGACTTTTTGTAAGGTTGATGTTAAGTAAAAAGTGGGGTATAGTCTAAAGTCGTTGTGCGCGAGTCCCTGAACCGGCGTATCGAAACAGCATCGAGAAAAGAAACAGGTGAGCTTTGACTCCAGGAATAACACAGGTCCCCACTGGTGGGATTACTAGCCTTGCCGGCATCACGTTCGCCGCGCAAGGTTTCAAGAAGCAGTGTGTCGATTGCGTCCTATGGCGCAGTCCGGATTGTCCCTTGCAGGATATGCCCGAAACCGACAACTGCAAGCACCGCGTACCAATCCGTTCAAGTTCAAGCTAGAGCCAGCTGGGCCTCAAGACAGCAACCAATTCGAATCGGCCCCTCGCGGGCCGATTCTGCTTTTATACCCAAGGCCCGATTGCCTTTTTGGCCCTTATTTGCTATATATAGGCCATGGTAGTCAGAATGAGACACACCAGGGCGCATACGGCTAACCGCCGTTCGCACCATGCCCTAAAGGCCCAAAAGCTCGCTGTATGCGAGTGCGGGGCCCCTCGCGTGTCCCATCGCGCTTGCCAGACATGTGGCCGCTACCGCGGACGCATTGTCGTTGACGTTGCCGCTAAGGCTCAGGCCAAGTCGGCCCGCAAAGCCAAGAGGGAGAAGAGCGAGGCGCAGAAGTAATTCGGCAGCTGGCTCTTAGGTCTCTACCCGTGCTGTCCCGTTCACCCGATTGCTCTACACATAATGGCCAACAGGCACCTTTCACGCTCGGTAGTTCTGCAGACACTCTTTGAGTGGGACTTGCGCCACTTGCCCGTGGATGTTTGTGTCGAGGCGCTTGCGCGCAACGCAGGGGAGTTTGCGCCGCAAGGCAGCGACCAGCCGTTTATGGAGGAGTTGCTTAAGGGCGCTCTTTCGCGCGCCAAGGACCTCGACTTGGTTATTGCCAAGGCCGCGCCCGAGTGGCCGCTTGAGCGCATCGCCCCTGTTGACCGCAACGTACTTAGACTTGGCCTCTACGAGCTTTTGTTTGCCGACCGCGAGAAGGTCCCGGCAAAGGTGGCTATTAACGAAGCCATCGAGCTTGCCAAGCACTTTGGGGGTGAGAACTCGGGTCGGTTTGTCAACGGCGTGTTGGGCGCCGTGTACAAAGAGTTGGGCGAGCCCGGCAAAGACGAGGTCAGCAAAAAGAAAAAGGACGTGCCGTGGGATCAGATGCCCCAGCAGCGCTTGGGCGGGGCAGTTGTGTTTGCCAAGGTCGGCGCCGAGGTTTACCTGGCCTTGGTGCATGACATCTTTGGCCACTGGACGTTGTCTAAAGGCAAAATAGGCGATGCGCCCGAGATAGCAAACGAAACAGCAGAAGAGGGCACCGTGCGCGAGATAAAAGAGGAGCTGGGCCTTGATGTAAAAATTATAGAGATGATAGGAGAAAACGAGTACGTTGCCAGCGACCCTGCGGTAGGCAAAAAGCGCAAGCACGTGACGTACTTTTTGGCCGAGTCAAAGTTTATGGAGCTCACGCTCGAGAAGAAAGGCGGGCTCGACGACGCGCGGTGGTTTAAGCTCCAGGACGCCCTTGACCTTAACTTTTACGAAGACATGTTCCCAATAGTGACAAAGGCGGTCGAGCGCATTGCGGCCCACTCGGGCGGCAAAAAGCAAAAGGCCTCCTAGACCAAAGTTTATTTGTAAGGTAGCTTTCTCTCATGCCGAAAGATTTTAAAACGTTCGAAGATCAGCTGGGCATCCAGTTTAATGACACCGACTTGTTGCGGCAGGCCTTTACTCATCGCAGCTATTTAAACGAGCACCGCGGCGAGGTTAAGGGCCACAACGAGCGGTTGGAGTTTTTGGGCGACGCGGTACTGGAGCTTATTGCCACGCGCTTTTTGTACGAAAAATTTCCGACCCATCCGGAGGGCGACTTGACCGCCTATCGCGCCGCGCTCGTAAACGCGGTGACCTGTGCCGAGGTTGCGGGTGAGCTGGGGATGAACGACTTCCTGCTTTTGTCGCGCGGCGAGGCCAAAGACACCGGTCGTGCGCGCGGGATTTTGCTTGCCAATGCCTTCGAGGCACTGGTGGGTGCCATATATCTGGATTTGGGATACGACGCGGCTAATGATTTTATATCCAAGTTCCTCTTCCCTAAGATCGACGAAATAATAAAAAACAAGCTCTGGCAGGATGCCAAGTCGTCTTTGCAAGAAAAGGCTCAAGAAGTCGAGGGCGTAACGCCAAACTATGCCGTGCTTAAAGAGTGGGGCCCCGACCACGACAAGCACTTTGTGGTAGGCGTCAATATAAAAGACAAGCTCATTGCCGAGGGCGACGGCAAATCTAAGCAAGATGCCGAGCAGTCCGCCGCCCGCGCTGCGCTTGAGGTTAAAGGGTGGTAGTGCTAACTTAGCTAGCGGACCGTTCCGGTCACAACGCAACCCAACCGGCAGGAGGATGCCATGCCTGTGCTATACCATGTGCCCATCCTCCACGCGGGGGAAGGAAATGCCATTCAGCCTGGCGAGTTAGATAAGGCGAATTTGGCTGCGCGGATGGAAAACATTAGGATCTCGCGCGAATATACAAAGATAATGAGCTGGTCACTCATGGAGCAGCTCAATAAAGACGGGTTGCTGAACAAAAAAAGAAAGTTCATCAGACCGACGCATCTTTTCCTCGACGGAGCCAGCATCCCAGGTCATGAATATTTGCGTCTTATCCGAGAGCAGGATCTCCACCGTAGTTCGTATTTGTTCTCCTTGGTCACTCGGTTGCATGCGGCTGGCGCCGTGTTTCATCGGACAGAACTCGGGTGCCTTAATTCTAAGCGTCACCTTGCGGATGTGACCGACAAAGAGGTGTATAGGTACAAAGTGGACAGACTCACGGCTCTACGGGACGTGTATATCGCGTATCGTATTCGCAAAATACTGGGTCCTCATCCGGAAGGAATAGGGATATTACTGCTTGGGGCGGCCCATCAACGTATCGATGCTGGTCCTGGTATTCGTACCCAGATATTTCATCGCGGGGATCTTTTCGACAAGGAGACTCTCGAGTATCTTGATCTCGGGAAAATCAGTGGCAAAAAGACCGTAATTGAGTTTCCCGATGACTTCGGCCATGTTCCGCCCTCGACATAAAGGCTGACGCGGAATTCGCTGCGTCAGAGGCACGAGCGCCCTATGGGCGCTTTTTTGTGGTGCATAGCTATACTTGCGCGCGGGTAGGGTGGTGGTAACATTGTAGGTAAGCCATTGATGCCCGATGGCCAAGAATAAAGTTTGAGATCGTGGAATCCCCGGGGACGGCCGCTGAAACCCAGCGCGCCGTCCCTATAATTTTTGATACAATGCCTGTATGCGTTTAAAGAGCATCGAGCTCTCGGGGTTTAAGTCTTTTGCCAAAAAGACGCCTCTTAGCTTTGAGTCCTCGATAACCTCTATCGTGGGGCCCAATGGCTCGGGCAAAAGCAACATTGCCGAGTCGTTTAGGTTTGCCCTGGGCGAGCAGTCGATGAAGTCGATGCGCGGCAAGCGCGGCGAGGATTTGATATGGAACGGCTCTGCCCAAGTGCCGCGCGGCAATCGTGCCGGGGTCAAGCTTGTTTTCGACAATACCGACCGCACGCTTAACCTCGACTTTGACGAGGTGTCTATCGAGCGCGTCGTCCATCGCGATGGCGGCAATGATTATTTGCTTAACGGCAGTCCGGTGCGCTTGCGCGACGTTGCCGAGCTGTTGGCCGGGGCCAATATTGGTGCGTCGGGGCATCATATTATTTCGCAAGGCGAGGCCGATAGGATTTTGAGCGCGGGTGTTAAGGAGCGTCGCGAGATGGTCGAGGACGCACTGGGGCTTACCGTCTACTTATATAAACAAGAAGAAGCCGAGCGTAAGCTAGACAAGACAGCCGAAAATATGCGCGAGGTCGAGGCCCTGCGCCGCGAGCTTGCGCCCCATCTTAAATTTTTAAACTCGCAAGTTAAAAAGATAGAGGAGGCGCAAAGCCTGCGCGACGAGCTTAAAGAGCGCTACCTTGAGTACTTAAAACGCGAGAGGGTCTACTTAACATTTGCCGAGGCGACCCTTAAAGAGGAGCAGGGTGAGCCCGAGGCGGAGCATACAAAGCTTAATGTCCGCATCGAGCATTTGCGCCAAGAGCTTGGCCAAAAGCGCGCCGGCGACAAAGAGACGCAGGAGCTTATACGGCTCGAGGAGGAGGGCCGCAGCACGGTGCGCCGTCGCCAAGAGATCAGTCGCGAGCTGGGGCGCATTGAGGGCGCCATAGCTGCCCACGAGGCGTATGTGCCCGCAGAGGGTAGCGTGCCGGCCGCCGAGGCCCGGGAGTTTGGCGAGCGGGTCGTGCGAGAGCTCGAGGCTCCGGACGCGGCCTCGCGCTTGGTGGCGCTTATTGCGTTAGCCAAAGAGTTTTTGCAGCGCATATCTGCCGGACCCGACAAAAAGGGCGAAAGTATTGTAGAGCTCAAAAATAAAAAAGGCGCACTCGAGGCCGAACTTAAAGAGCTTGAGGCAGCCGAGTTGCACACCGCAGAAGCGGTCGCAAGCCTGCGCAAATCTATTGAAAACGAAAAAGACGCAAGCCGCGACGCCGAGCGCGAGCTGTTTGCCGCCATGGCGCGCCGCAGCGACCTAGAGTCGCAACTAAACAGCTTGCGCGGCCGCGCCGACATACTAAGCCGCGAGCGCGAGGCATTTAAGCGCGAGTTGGGCGACGCCGGAGCCTTGGTCGGGCGTGAGGCGGCAGAGTACGAGTCGTACCGGCTCGAGGACTCTGACTCCGATGCTGCGGCCGAGGATCGCCAAAAGCAGGATGAGCGCCGCCGCAAGCTCGAGAGGATGAAGATAAAGCTCGAGGAGTCGGGGCTTGGGAGCTCGTCTGATGTCCTTAAAGAGCATAAAGAAACGACCGAGCGCGATGAGTTTTTGGTGCGCGAGCTTGCCGACCTGGAGTCCGGCCGCGTATCGCTTGTGCATTTGATAGAGGAGCTGACCCGCACGCTAGAGACGCGCTTTGGTGAGGGGATAGATAAAATAAACAAAGAGTTTGACGCATTTTTTAAGCTTATGTTTGGCGGCGGACAAGCATCACTCCAGATTGTTAAAGAAAAAAAGCTGCGCCGCGGTGCTGCAGAGTCCGAGGATGACAGCGAGCCTGACGATGCGGATGTCGAGGTCGAGCAGGGGATAGACCTTACTGTATCTTTGCCGCACAAGCGGCTTAAGGGTATCCATATGCTCTCGGGTGGCGAGAGGGCGCTTACATCCATTGCGCTTATTTTTGCGATGAGCCAGGTTAACCCGCCGCCGTTTTTGATACTCGACGAAACCGACGCCGCGCTCGACGAGGCCAACTCGCGCCGCTATGGCGACATGATAGAAACGCTGGCCAAGCACAGCCAGCTTATTGTTATTACCCACAACCGCGAAACGATGAGCCGCGCGGGCATTTTGTACGGCATAACCATGGGCCAGGACGGCGCCTCCAAATTGTTGTCGGTCAAATTCGAGGAGGCCCTTGCTGTGGCAAAATAGTATGCAGGAGTTACTCGACTCTCTTAAGACTGGTTACGGACTCACTAACCCCAGAATTCTAAAGACTATAGACCGTGGGATGTCAGCCCTTAATTATGAGATCGAAGATGCAAGCGGGACGACATATTTTTTGAAGACGTACAACCCCAAGCGACCTCGCGAAGAGTTAGAGGAAATACAGCGTGCGGAGACATTCTTTTATTCCAAAGACGTTCCTGCCATCGCTCCTCTTTCGAATAAAAAGGGTGAGACTTTGTCTGTGTACGGTGGGCAATACATGGCTCTTTTCCCTTGGATTGTAGACAAAGAGTACGACACGTTTCCCGGCGAGAAGGCCCTTTCCTCTATGGCTGCTATATCGGCCCATTTACACTTGGCCACCAAGGACGATAAGTCTTTGCGTGTCGGCAGAGTGCAAGACCGCTGGCACAAGGGCAATTTCTTGCGAGACGCCACGGCTCTTATGGAGCGGATAGAAGCAATCCCTAATCCATCGGCACTAGACTCTCAGGCTAAGGATTGGTTGCAGCTAAAGATGGATATCTCAGCTAGTGCAGGATTGCGCTTCGAGGATCTAAACCTTTTAAACGATACGGTAATCCATGGAGATTATCACTACCACAATGTATTTTTTGACGCACAGGATAACGTCTCACACATATTTGACTTTGAGCGGGTGCGATTGGGCCCGCGCACAACAGAGTTGGCTTATGGCGCACTTTTTAACTGTTTCGATTTAAACAATCCTGCGCTAGATGAGATGCTGGATGAGCGTCTCGATTGTGCGGGCAAGTACATAGCTACTTACCGCGACATATATCCCATAGAGGACGCAGAGGTAAGGGCGGGTATATTGTGGTTCTATTATGCGCATCAAGTGCAGGTTTTGTGGCCACTCAACGTGCATTATTTCAACAATGATTTCCGGGCTGATTTATTGATACCTAAACGGCTCAATAGGCTTAAGTTTTTCTCACAAAATCTAGATACTTTGTTGGCTGTCGCATTGGCGAAATAAGGGCTTCTATGCTTAGATGACTTTAATTCCACAAGGTACGGAAGTGCACGGGAGTTTTTATGCAACGGCACGTCATCGGAAAGGCTCTCTGCCTGACTACGCTCTCGTTCCGCACCACCCGCCAAACCTATCTGGCCGGTGTTGTACGGATCGGGGGTCAAAACAAAGTGATTGTGGCACAAATGAGCCGGGACACGATCGTCAAGGTCGTGGCCCCTGTACATCGCCCCGGAGAACTCGACCGCAACTTGGCTTTCTCGTGTTGGCCTTCGGCCAGCCTCGAAGAAGCAAAGATGGTCGTAAGCGGTGAGATCCGGGTTTGCGTAGGATCGTCCCTGGGGATGGAGTCAGTCCGCCACCCGCAGACATAGTTGACTTGGGAGTGCGGATAATTTGATCCGCACTCGGCACGACCCCGCTAATGCGGGGCGTTTTGTTTAGCGCACTAGTTCAAAGTCGAGCGTACGGGCGGCAAGATCTGCGCCTATGAGCTTTACCTTAACCGGGTCGCCGAGCGTATATTTTGTCTTAGTCCGTTGCCCAACAAGCGCGTACTCTTTTTGCGAGTAATTATAAAAATCATCACCAATAGTGCGCACACGCACTAAGCCCTCGGCCGCAGACTCCTTTTCCTCGACATACAGCCCCCAGTCGGTAACGCCGTTTATAACAGCATCAAATGTCTTGCCGATTTTAGGCATCATAAACTCCACCTGTTTGTAGCGTATAGACTCGCGCTCGGCGTCCACGGCCTTGGCCTCTTGTTCGTTGGCTAAAAGGCACATCTTTTCTAGTCCATCGTACTCCTCGCGGCTTATGGGTGCACCACCCAGGTGTGCAGCCAAGATGCGGTGTACGAGCATGTCGGGGTAGCGGCGTATGGGGCTTGTAAAGTGCGTGTACGCCTCGAAGGCCAGGCCGAAGTGCCCGATATTTTTGGTAGTGTATACGGCCTTAGCCATGCTGCGCAGTGTGGCGGTGCGGATAAGATGCTCTTCGGGTTTACCTTTTATTTGCTCAAGCAGGCTTTGCATGTCCTTGGCGTTTATCTTGCGCTTTTTCTGCCCAAACTCGTAGCCCACCGCGCGCACAAAGGTGGCCAGCTCCTCGATGCGGTCGGCCTTAGGTTCGTCGTGGATGCGATACAGAGATACATGTTTTTTGTCGGGCACGTCTTT
>DASYIO010000107.1:0-5939 GCA_035997465.1 Minisyncoccota bacterium
AAGGCAGATGTCGGCGGCACCCGTAGACGCAAAGTAAGTGGCGTCCACACAAGAGGCGTAACAAATGTGGTCCCGACCGGTATGGTTGTTACAAAAAACGAAGGACCAAGAGGGCTTACGCATGGCACAGACGCTATAACACGTCCACCAAAGCCGCGGCCTAATGTAGGCACCTGGCCGCCAACGCCTTGCGCAGAGGCAAGTAGAGGAGCGGCAAGAGTACTGAGAATAATGAGAGGTATAGCAAAGCGAGCTAAGTACTGCACCTTTTCATTATATACTTGATATATCATGAGCGTCCGTACGTATCTCCCGTCTGCTCAGTTTGTCGTTATTGTAGGCGCTTTGGCCATATCCGGGGGAGTCGTGGCGGCTGCACAATACTATGTGTCATCCCAAAACACGCCCGTAGCCCTTACTAGCACTACCCAAACCCAAGACTCGGCCTGGGAGGACTCTTTGGCCGACATACAGGCACAAAGCGGCACCAACCTCCCCGAAGCTCCGAGTGAAGACGCCATACAAAACCTCCTTGCCCAGGCCCAAAGCAGTAACCTGACCGACTCTGTAGGGCGCAGCCTCTTGGTAAAGCTCACCAGCGCCGGAGTCCAGGGCCTGGGGAGCGATATACCGACGCAAGAAACGATTATTAGTGAGGCAACCGCCCAGATGAACGCCTCATTGCCAGCGGCGACCCCGGCAACCCTTAATAAAGTAGAGGCCACCCCGGATAGCCTGCGCGACTATGGCAACGGCGTCATATTAGCCATAGCACACCATCCAAAGGCCAATACCGAAGAAACTCTCTCGGCCGTAGGAAAAGCGACTGACTCCCAAAGCAGCGCCTCATTGCCCGCACTTAAAACCACCGAGGGCGAGTATCGCGCCCTGGCACAAGAGCTCCAAGCCCTACCTGTCCCAACCACCCTTGCTCCTTTGCACGGACAGGTGGTGCAGAACTTTTTTGCCATAGCCGACAGTTTTGCCGATATGCAGGATGTTATAAGCGACCCGCTACGCGGACTTACGGCGATACAGCGCTACCAGGCCCTGGTAGACGAGCAGGGCCGCCTACTCACAAATATCGGCGAGGCATTGCAGAAGGGCGGTATACTTTTTAGCAAGGACGAGCCAGGAAGCGCGTGGGGCACACTGCTTTCCGCGACCTAAAGACGTCTTGTTTTATCCATGACCAGGAAGATACTATTTATAATCATCGGGGCGCTGCTCTTCCTGCTACTTTTAGGAATACTTTGGTTCTGGCTTTTGCATCGCTCGCCCGCAGCCGCACCTGTATCGACAACTCCTAGCGGCTTTGGCACCTCGACCAGCACCAACGGGAGCGTTGGGAGCACAGGCACAGCAGCGGGCAACACCCCGTCTGACTCGACACAGGGTGGCAACACAACCGAGGTTGGTATTGATATAAGCGGCAGTGGCCTAAACTCTACCGGGTCCGGGTCATCTGGGCAGACCATAACCGGCCGCAGCACCGGATTTTCGGCAAGCAGCTCTCAGCCTACCGGCGGCATAAATAACGGCGCATGGATAGGTAGCAATGTGTCGACGCGCGACTTTACCCCGGCGCAAATAAACGACATAAACAATACCGGCGGGATAAGTGGCACGCCGCTTATATCCACCACGCCGCAGGCGGCAAGCCTCGGCACCTCGGGGCTTATTTTGGGCGCTGCAGGGGCCGGATGTTTGGCGCAATGGGCTGCTACTAAAATTGCCAGCTACGTGAGTACGACGGCTGATCCTGCAACCGTTGCATCTGCGGTAGGTGGGGCCGTACTCGTGCTCGACTATAAAGCGGCAACTCAGCGCGACGAACAAAAAAACCAAGGTGTTTGGCAGTGCATCATAAAAACAATCGCAAAGGCGGTCATAGACCAGATAACGCGCAGCGTTGTTGCCTGGATCAATTCGGGATTTAATGGGCAGCCGTCGTTTGTCACAAACTTTAACCAATACTTTGCCAACGTAGCCGACCAGGCGGCGGGGGAGTTTATAAAAGGCTCGGCGCTCTCGTTCCTCTGCTCGCCATTTGCGCCACAAATAAAAATTGCCATTGCGCAAAGCTACGCCAACCGCAACGCGGCTGCCTCGTGTACGCTCAGTAAAGTAATAAATAACATCAACGGGTTTATGAACGGTGGCTGGGGGGCAGGAGGCTGGGGCGGACTCATACAATTTACGACCATGCCAACCAACAACCCGTACGGCGCCTATGCCTACGCACAGCTTGGGCTCAACAGCACTATAAATAACGCCCAAAATAATGCTAACCGCAACGTAAGCCCTGGCGGATTTATATCGCTGCAAAAATGCGACAACGTGCCCTTGGTAACTGGCGGGGTGGGGAGCGGCGGCGGGAGCGGAACCCAGCCGTCAACTACCAATACAAACTGCAAGGTTACAACCCCCGGCGCTGTTATCGAGCAGTCTCTTAAAAAGACACTCGTTGACACTCCTATAGAAGGACTTAACTTGGCACAAAATATAGACGACATAGTCAACGCTCTTACGAACCAGATCATGCTCAAGGCCTTGTACGGCGGACTTGGTGCAGCGGGGAGTATCACTAACCCGCTTGCCCCCGCGATAGACCAAACCGCAAGCGCACAGGCACAAACTCTGCTATCGCAGTTACAAAACTTTTTGGGCTACGCGGGGCAGTTTGCAAGTGTGGAGCAGGGCGCTATTGCCGACATACAAAACACCCAGTCCGGGCTTAACTCGCTGTTTAATTGCTGGTCGACTGTGGCGTCGTCGAGTGCATTTAGCGCAAGCCAGCAGGCAACCGCCGGCTCGCGCGCCCAAGCCGCGGATACCATAAGTGCGTCGTACGACTCGCAAGTAAACGCCTACAACGACCAAATAACGCGGGCCAACACCACGCTGGGCAATATCCAGGCATTGCAGTCGCAAGTGCTGTTTGCCGCTACTAGCGCCGATGTTCAATCAACAGCGGTGCTTATATCGCAATCGCAGGGCTCGTTTGTCTCGGCAGCCGATGTCACAACCGCGCAGCAAGACCGCTCGACACTACAGACACAACTAAGCGGCCGCAACCAGTCGATAACGACCGAGCTTGCACAATGCCGCGCTGCGACACCGCAGACTCTATAACCCATGACCACTCTGCGCCAAACATTAAAAAAACTCCCGCACTATACGAGCAAATTGGTGATGCTGGTGGTGCTTGTGTTTGTTGTATTTTCTCCGTTTGGACAGATCCTTACAACGCCGATCGCCCATGCACAGCTGCCAAGTGCTACGACTGCGGCGGGAGTCGTGGATACCGTAACTACTTTTAGTCCCGTCAGAGCAGTCGCAGAAAGTTTCCTTCAAAAGACCGGGCTGATGGCGACCCCTACACCGACCTGTAGTGCTGACCCAAAAACCTGGGACATTTGTATTTCAAACATCGTATATGTATTTACTGTAGGACTTGGCAGCGGCCTGGCATTCATTGGCTCGTACTTTTTTGACATGACAATACGCCTGTCTTTGGACAGCGCGTCTTACGCCATAGACTTTCTTTCCTCAGGCTGGACTGCCGCACGCGACTTGGCCAACATGGCGTTTATCCTCATCCTTATCTACATCGCATTTATTGTGATGTTTCAGGCCGAGACGACGGGCACTATACAAATGCTTGCGTGGGTGATATTTATTGCTCTTATCATCAATTTTAGTTTTTTCTTAACCCGTGTGGTGGTCGACACCGGCAACATATTTGCGGTGCAATTTTATAACAGTATAAATGTACCGTCATTGTCATACACGGCAGACAACGCTGGCACTACCGGTAATACGGGTTGTGCTGCGCCAAACACCTACACGGGTACAGTAGTCACAACGGCTGCGGGTTGGTTGGGTGCCGCGAGAGACACCAAAGATCTTACCTGCAATATAATGAATGCACTTAAATTTCAGACGCTCTTTAGTACCGCGTCGTTTAATAACTTTTACAACAGTAACACCGGAGTAAGTGGGTGGGGGACCAACCTTATCACGCTCTCGTTCCTTTATATTGCCGCAGGAGCTATGTACTTTATACTCGCAGCGAGCTTTTTGGCAGCGGGTATTAAATTTATGGTGCGCATTATTGTGTTGTGGTTTGCCATTGTTGCCTCGCCGTTTGCACTGGTGGCTAAAGCTATACCAAACCCAAAAATAAAGCACTATTACGACCAGTGGCAGCATATGCTTATAAGCCATGCCTTTTATCCGGCTGTGTTCCTTTTTGTCTTCTTTTTTGTAAACGAGATAATGAGGAACATAGGGCAAAATGGGTCGCTTATAGGAAGCCTCTTTAATATGCCTGGCACCAGCTCGGCAACGACAGTTGGACAGGCATTTATAATCATGGCGGTCAACATCGCTAATGTCGGTATAAAACTCGGATTTGTGGTCACGCTCCTATATATAGGCATGAAGGCCGCCGACTACGTGGGTGTCATGGGTGCTACCGCCGCACAGAAATTTACCAACTGGGTCTCGCGCGCGGGTACCAGCGCAGTGTTTGCTCCAGCCGGATGGGCGATGCGTAATACTTTTGGCCGAGGCGCATATTACGCTTCACAAAGTGCGGCTCTTAAAAAATTAGGAGCGGGCGGAGGTTTTGCACGCGTCGGAGCCAACCTGCTTCGCGGCGGATTGGGAGGCGTGGGTAAAAGTTCATTTGATTTACGCGGCACTAAAACCGTACGCTCAGGTCTTGGCCTAGTAGGCATTGCGACTAACGAGCCCGGAGGCAAGGGTGGTTTTGTTCAAACATACGAAGATAGTGTGAAGAAGAAGGTCGCCAACGCTAGCTTCTACAAAGCAACTAAAGAAGACCAGGAGCGTGAGTATCAAAATATCCTTGGTGGGTTGGAAGAGAAGGAACAACAACACATTGCTCAATTGGCGCAAAAACAACAGGCTGCACAAGAGGACTTCGATAAATACGGAGCTCGCGATGGCAGAGACCAAAGGCTCAAAGACGCCAACAAAGAGCTGGCCGAAGCTACTAAAGAACATAGAAAAGAAGCAGAGCGAAGGGTCGGAAAGAACCTGTCGGACACCTATGCTAAATCGCTGATAACGCCCAACCTGCAAAATGCATGGGGAATGGGGGCTGGCTTGTTCAACAAAGGTCTTTACTCCCGTGCCGCTTATGAAGCCTATGGTAAATTGCAAGGCGATAAGAAAGAAGGGAGCAAGTTGGCCGCATTCCTTAAAGTAAAAGCAAAAGATGCGCCCGAAGGCAAACATTATAATTCTACAGAGAGAGATTTTGCTAAAAATAAACTGGCTGCAGGCGACTATGAGTTTGAGATGGGCGGTAAAGCTTGGTGGACAGATGAAAAGGGTAAGGAGAAACAATATAAAGTTATTGACTTCTCTGCAGACGATAAGAAGGCCTACCTTGAGGGTGTTAAAGACCCAGTCAACGTAAATGAATTGCATGAAGAAAGAGGCCCCGCGCAAGACGAGCGTGAGCACGCCCGCTCATATAACAGAGACGAGGTAGATCGACTTTTGGTAGGCGTGGCCGCAGGCGCAGCGGCTGCTGGTAATCAACAAGGCGGAAATCAAAATCAAGGCGGGGGGCAAGGAAATCAGGGTGGTGGTAATCAAAACCAGGGCGGCGGGAGACAAACTCCCCCAGTCCGACCTACCGGACGCGGTCCAGGCACAACCGCCAAAGCTAATGTAAATACTCCGCCTCAGGCACAGATTACAACACCCCCGGTTCCGCAAGGTATGGGTGTTACATCCGCTGGCAACAGAACGCAAACATCCCGCCCAACACCGTTAAATCAGACACCTTCTACGACTCCGCGACCTATACTCTCTGAGGCAGAAAAGAAACTGAACGAAGACATGGGCCGTGTAATAGGAAGGCCGCCTGAAGATTACACAGCCCAGGAACTACACGAAAT
>DASYIO010000108.1:0-2675 GCA_035997465.1 Minisyncoccota bacterium
GAGATGTTGGCCTCAACCCGCATTTCGCCTTTCTCCATATTGGCCTCCCCTGCCCCAAGGTAGCGCAGCAACAACTGCAGCTCGCGGGCAAACGCACCCGCCTCTTGCGCGCTGTATATGACAGGCTCGGTTACAAGCTCCATAAGCGGTACGCCCGCACGATTGTAATCCACCAAACTTTTGCCACCATCGCCTGTGCCCATATCAAGGGTATGTTGCGAACGCGCAGTATCTTCCTCCAAGTGCACGCGCGTTATCGCAACGTTGTTAAGAGAGCCCCCCAAAACAAGCGGGTAGGCAAACTGCGACAGCTGGTAGCCCTTGGGGATATCAGGGTAAAAATAATTTTTGCGGTCAAACTCGGTATAGTCGGCAAGTTTTGCCCCAAGCGCTTGGCCTACCAACAGCACCTTGTGTACAGCCTCGCGGTTTATAACCGGCAGCGTACCCGGATGCGCCATGCATACGGGGCAGATATTTTTGTTGGGAGCCTTCTCGTCGGACGCATTTGCGCACGCACAAAACATCTTGGTCTGTGTCTTAAGCTCGGCATGGATTTCCAGGCCGATGGTGACCTTGTAGCTTGCCATAGATATAGACGATACTACCGCGCTACTGCGCTTTTCTCAACAGCGAGACAAGGCTGTCTCCAAAAGCCTTTACGCTTTCGTCGTCCAAAACCGACACCACATAGACCTCGTGGCCGAGGGCGCCAAACTCCTTACGCATGTCCTCTATATACGAGGCGTCCCTGGTGTCGGACTTGGTAAGCACCACCACCTCCCTCTTGTGTGCCAAGTCGGCACTCTTAAACTTGGTTATCTCGGCTCGCACGATATTGTAGTCTGCTATAGGGTTCTCGGACTCCAGAGATACGCAGTGGAGCAAAAGCTCGGTACGGGCTATATGGCGCAAAAACTTAGAGCCCAGCCCCTTGCCATCGGATGCCCCCTCAATAAGCCCAGGGATATCGGCTAGGACAAACCCATAAAGTACGCCGAGGTTAGGCTCGAGTGTCGTAAAGGCGTACGAGCCCACCTTGGCCTGGGCCGACGTAAGCGCATTTAAAAGAGATGACTTGCCTGCGTTGGGCAGCCCAATAAGCCCGGCGCTGGCGATAAGCTGCAGCTCGATATGGAGCAACGCCTGCTCGCCCTCCCCGCCCGGCATAGCTACATCGGGGGTGCGGTTGACCGAGGACTTAAACACCTCGTTGCCGGCGCCTCCGCGGCCGCCTTTAAGTATCAATATTTGTTGGTCTTCGGTTAAGATCTCGTGCACCTCGCCGGTATCGCGGTTGTGCACCAACGAGCCTATCGGCACATCTATAACAAGGTCTTTGCCACGCGCACCGTGCTTGCTTAAACTCTCGCCATCGGCGCCGCGCCCGGCTTTAAACTTTTTTTCGCCCCGGTAGCGCGCAAGCAATGACACGTCACGCACGCCGCGCACGTAGATGCTGCCGCCGTCTCCGCCGTTGCCTCCGGAAGGCCCGGCATACTCGACCCCCTTAAGGTGCAGCCAGCGTACAACGCCGTCGCCTCCGTTGCCGGCTTTTGCGGCTATTGTCAGCTCATCTACTAAAGCCATACAGATTAATGGAAGGCGGCGTTAATGGCCCAAGAGACTACCGCGAGCACAGCCGAGCCCAAAAGCGCCGGGATAAAGCCCGCAACCGCAAAGCCCTGGATAAACGAGGCGAGGAACCAAAATATCAGCGCATTAAGGACGAACGAAAAAAGCCCAAATGTGATGAGATTTATCGGCAGGGTAAACAGCCCCAGTATCGGGCGGATAGTGACCGAAAGGAGTCCCCAAATAACCGCTACAATAGCCGCGGTGTAAAAGGAGTCTATGGTAAGGCCTTGTATAAAATGAGGCATCACCAAAAGGGCCAGGGCTGTGCCAAGTATGTGGGCGAGGATTTTCATAACCATACGCCTATAGTGCCTTATTAAAGATAGTTGAGCAATCGGTCGTATCCGAAGTTGCCAAAGAGCCCGTAGCCCCAGGATATGAGCAGGCCCATGTTGCCCGAGAGCATAAGCACGCCAAGCAGTATCAGTATGATGCCGCCGACTATGGACAGGGTCTGCGTTAGGCGCCCCGCACGCTGCACAAAACTCTCGGCCTGCCCTATCGCCCAGGCGCACAGCAAAAACGGTATTGCAAGCCCCAGCGAGAACACCGCAAGCAATGTTGCGCCCTGTGCGGCTGTCGCCGACGCCGAGGCAAGAAATAGTATCGTGCCGAGTATCGGGCCAATGCAAGGGCTCCAGCCCAGGGCAAATAAAGCGCCCACTAAAAACGAACTGTGTGGATGGCCCAAAGTAAGCCACTTAGGCAACCTCGCGCGCCTTTCGCCCGAAAGGAACGGCACCTCCCATACGCCCAGCATCGTAAGCCCAAATAAGATGATGACAAGCCCGGCAAACCGAGCCAAGTAAAGCCGCCAAGGTCCAAGCAGCGCGCCAATGGTCGCGGCAAACGAGCCGAGGATTATAAAGATAAGCGAGAACCCGACAACAAACGCAAGAGCGTTTATAAAAATCCTGCGACGTGCCGAGCCGCTCCCCGCCTGCCCTGTCGGTACTCCGGCAATAAAAGCCAAATACCCCGGCACGACGGGCAAGGTGCAGGGTGCCAGGAACATAAGTATCCCCGCCAAAAAAGAA
>DASYIO010000109.1:0-3521 GCA_035997465.1 Minisyncoccota bacterium
CGAAGAAAAGCCCTCGTCTGGCTCGGTATTTTTTGAATCTATAAACATCCACGAGCTCCCGCTTAGCCGCATGGGCGAAATGCGCCGCAAAATTGGCACCGTGTTTCAGGACTTTAGACTTTTGCCGAACAAGACCGCGTACGAAAATATCGCTTTTGCCATGGAGGCTGCGGGCCGCACCGAGCAAGACATTCGCTCTGACGTGCCGCATGTGCTGGAGCTTGTAGACCTGGGCGACAAGTTCAACAACTTTCCTGACGAGCTTTCGGGTGGTGAGCAGCAGCGCGTTGCCATTGCCCGCGCCATTGTTAACCAGCCCGATGTTATTGTGGCCGACGAGCCCACCGGCAACCTCGACCCGGTCAACACGTTTGAGGTGGTGCAGATTTTAAAAAAAATTAACGACCTGGGCACTACTATTATATTGACGACGCACAACAAGGGGGTTATCGACAGTCTTAAAAAGCGCGTCATAACCATGGACCGCGGCAAAGTAATCCGCGACGATAGGGAGGGGAAGTATATTTTATAGCATCACTTGACTGAGCCGAGCCAAGCGCGTACGATTTGGCCCGTGAACGGCCAAGTATCCCAGCCTCTTAATTTTTCAGAAAACACCCTGGCCAAGGGCCGGGTACTGGTTTTGGCGGTCGGCGGAGCAGGCATGCCGCGCAAGAACCAAAACATCAACGACAACCTAAAGGAAGCGCTTTCCATGGTGCCGTATCTCTCGGACGCCGCGGCAAGGATAGACTATCTCTCGCTTGCACAAAAGGACAGCGCCGACCTTACTACGCTCGAAATAGCTACCATAGGCAACACTATCCAACGCTATCAAAACCAGTACGACGGCTTTGTTGTCATTGCGGGCACCGACACCATGCCCTACACCGCGTCGGCCACCGCCTACGCTCTGCGTGGCATGGGAGCTCCTGTCATCTTTATAGGCTCAACCTTAAACGTCGAGGAGTGGGATACCGACTTTAGACTTAACTTACCCAATGCGGTCAAAGTGGGCACGATGGGCGCCACCGACGTCAACGCTCCTTCGTTTGGCGAGGTAGGTGTACTTTTTGACGATTCGCTTTTGCGCGCGGTCGCGACCATCAACCGTGGCACACGCTCCAACAACCCGATGATAAGCCCGCGTATACCAAAGCTCGGCGATGTCGGATGGACTATCAAGCTCGAGTCCATCTCAAAGCCCCGGCATCCATCCCAGCTTAACTACTCGTACTACACCAACACCAACATCGCGTACTTTGACCTGGTCTCCGAGACGCATCTCTCGACGTTTGACCAATTGGTAGACGATAAATTTATCCAGGGCATTGTCATAGGAGCTTTCGGCGCGGGCAATGTGCCGTCCAAAATGATCCCGTCTATATATAGGGCGGTATACGAAAAGGGCAAGGCGGTGGGTGTCATCACCAACAATAAAAAAGGCTCCTCTGACATGGGGCTCTACGATGTCGGCGCGGCCGCGGTTAAGGCAGGAGCTATATCGCTCGGCCCTATGACCAAGCCCGCCGCGATAGAAAAGATGCGCTACGCGGTCGCCAACGCGCAAGGCGACGACAAGATAGAGTTTTTACAGGACGTAGCGCGCATCCTCCTTACCTCGGTTGCCGAGGAAATACCCGAGTCCTTTTCGCGCCATGCGGTCAACCAGTTTACCGACAGGTTTCGCAAGACACCCGCACCCCTGGACTCTTTTTATAAAGAAAAGCCTTTAGTGGCGCCCCAGTACGAAGTAAAGACGTATTGCAAATCTTCGCACAGCGATCACAAAATCCTTGTCATAAGCATGGGAGGGACCTTTTACATGGAGGTCAATGCCGAAGGAGCGCTTAGCCCCACCAAGCGTCCTTTGGGTGACCTTTTGGACCTCAAATTCAAAGGTCTCGACCGTCTCGTGTCGCTCGACTATATCGAGCTCTACAATCTTGACTCCTCAGATGTCGAGCATTTTCATCGCGCACAATTAAGCAAAGTAATCGCCAAGCATTTAGGAGAGTACGACGGTTTTGTTGTGCTGCACGGGACCGACACCTTGGCTTATACGGCCTCGGCGATATCGTATATGCTCACGGGCATTGGCAAGGACGTTATACTCACCGGTGCGCAAAAGCCCGGTTATGGTTCCTCCGACTTCGACCGCAACTTTATCAAGGCGATTAAGGCCATACTTGCGCGCTTAATGCTGCCTAAGGCGGCTCAGCCCGCGCCTGGAGTCAAGGTGGCATTTGGTGACAAGCTGATGATAGGAACTACGGTCATTAAAGAAGATGAGCATGGAATTAATGCTTTTGCACCGGTAGAAAAACATCCGTTGGCGGGCAAGCTCAATATGATAATAGATCTCTTTAACGTCACGGGGCACGTTAAAAAACGCGACTTTTCTCTTTTTACGGACTTCAGCCAGGAGGTGGCTTATTTTGAGTGCATCAATGGCATCGATATAAAGCAGTTTGAGCAGGTAGTGGAAAATCCCGAGGTACACGCCATACTCATTGGTGGCTATGACACCGGCAACATGCCTCTTAATATGAAGTACTATATTGCGACTGCTGTGAACTCTTATCACAAGCCGGTGGTGTTTATATCACACAGTGACAATGGAGTAGTAGAAATGTCGACCGAAGGCAGGGTAGGAGAATTTATCAAGGCGGGTGCCATAGGTCTTGGCGATATGATAAAAGAGTCGGCATATCAAAAACTCTGCTTTGCTATGGGACTTGCGCGCAAGCAGGATGGCCTCGACCCGCGCGAGAAGATGGAGTTTGTCCGCAAGATCATGCATACCAACTTTGCCGGCGAAATATCGGACCGCTTTTGCACCGAGGGAGATAAAACATACAAGGGGCTTTTTTGCGAGCGTACATTTAGTGATCAAGATATTGAAAAAGCCATAGACAAAGAGACAGCCCAGCCTCCCGAGCCTAAGCCGGCTATAGTGGTAGTCAGAGAAAAAGATGATCTGTCTTTGGTAAAAAAGTCTCAACCGCTCCCCAAGGGCAAAGACACGCTTGAGTTTTAGCGAAAAGTGGGCAATTCATTTGGCTCTACAAAAAGTAGGAGTATAATTGTGTAAATGAACTGGGTCACCATTAAGCGCATATTCCGTGCAGGATTTTTGGACTTTTGGCGCAACGCGTTTGTTTCGTTTGCCTCGATACTTGTCATGACGGTCACGCTGTTTGTGGTGGGCATGACAATTTTTGCAGGCGTGATGCTCAACTTCACCATCAGTGAGTTGCGCAACAAGGTCGACGTTAGCGTGTACTTTTTGACAACCACGCCCGAGGACCGCATCACAACGCTTAAGTCTGCGCTTGAGGCGCGTCCCGAGGTAACATCTGTCGCCTATATTTCGCGCGACGATGCGCTGGCTCAGTTTAGAGAGCGCTACAAAGACGACCAGCTTGCTTTGCAGGCACTCGAGGAGCTGGGCGAAAATCCGCTCGAGGCCTCATTGCAGATACGCGCCAAAGACATATCGCAGTACGAGGCGATAGCTC
>DASYIO010000110.1:0-3469 GCA_035997465.1 Minisyncoccota bacterium
ACGGGCTTTAAAGGCTCGCCGAAGGAAAAGTTGGTAAACCGCTATGCGCCATCAGCGGAGCAGATAGCCGAGGACAAGGTCCGCGTTTCGTAAATTCAAATTATAAAAAGCGAACGCCGCCTCGGGATATAATCCTCTGGCGGCGCTTTCGTGTCGAGTCACATGTAGCGATGCGGTAGTCGGAGCTCGTTGAGTGCGGCCAGGATTGCCCCTACACCGTGCTCCTCGGTGATTTTGACGACCGCCTCGTTCCAGAAGTTACGAGTCGCCATCCTGGCGGTGTCGGCGTCGATGCCCTTCATCACGCGCCGCCCAGCCATCTTCAACGCTAGATCATGGTGCGCGCGTAGAAGGTCGCAGAGATCATCGGAAGCGATCTTAGCGACATATTCCGCGCTGAGTGTGCGGTCTTGAGTTGACATAGAGGGTCTCCTTGCTAGCCCAATGGTTGAACAAGTGAATCATTATATAGTATACACCCGGACGACCTAAATGTCAAGTACCCCTGCGCGGGAGGTGGAGAACGGCTTAAATATGCTCTGAGTACCTTCTCCATATCTGTCTTACAAGCGCCTTTTATTTCGCATATGCGATATTATTGGCGTCTATAGTTCGTATCTTTTTATTAAAGAATCTTCGCCTGAAATTTCACTGGCCTCAATAAACGAGACACACTTTGACAGATGGTAAAACTCTGCCACTTGTTGCACAACCTGCTCGCATGGGTGCGGATGTACCCACACAGAGTTTTGGTAGAGGGTAAATCCAAGCTCTTTGAGCCGGAGGCGGAATATATCGCGCCGTTTGCGCTTGTCTTTGGGAATATCAAACAATATCAGGTGCCACATGCCGTCCCAGCGCTTAGGGATTGGTATTTCTAATTCCCAAATCTGCCGTTCGGAAAGCATGGCTTTGCCCTTGGGTGTAATCGAATACCCGGCAACAGTCTTTTGTACATAGCCTCTGCCGCGAGCATATCTAAGCTTTTTACTATGCGCCTTGGTAAGAGGGGATTGCTCAAGCACCAGCTGGAGCGTGTCCAAAAGCAACGTTCGGGTCCCGTGTATAGCGGCTCCTTTAGACGACCTCATGCAAAAAGTATACCGCCCATACTTTCGCATATGCGAGAATATGAACATTTTGGTTTTGAGTTATAAAAAGCTAACGCCGCCTCAGGATAAATCCTTTGGCGGCGTTTGTGGTTGGTGTTCGCACGATTCGCTATGGCAACATCCGCCAAGCGAGAAAGATGAGGTAGGTTTGGATGATGACCAGCACAACGAGCGCCATCACCACCGCCTTCCATACTCGGGCTCGTGCTTGCGGCGACAGACAAAGGTTGCACAGGCCGCCGAGCTGAAGCAAAGTGAGCGTCAGCAGCGTTATGAGCACGCTCATACCGATGATGTTGAACATCGAGTCTCCCTCCAGGACACTTGTTACAGGTTCACTATATAGTATACACCCGAACGACCTAAATGTCAAGTACCCCTGCGCGGATACCCGAAAACGGCTAGAATACAGGTACTTATGGACTCCGAGGTGCAACAGATAAAAGACAAGCTCAACATCGTTGAGGTGGTGGGGCAATATGTCCAGTTGCGACGCGCGGGGCGCAACTACAGCGGTAAGTGCCCGTTCCACAACGAGCGCACACCAAGCTTTATGGTCTCGCCCGAGCGCGGTACGTATATTTGCTTTGGCTGCGGCGAAAAGGGCGATGTATTTAGTTTTGTGCAAAAGATGGACGGCCTCGACTTTCCTACGGTCCTAAAACAACTGGCCGAAAAAGCCGGTGTAACGCTGACCCCCCGCGTCCGCAATCCGCAAACTATCGAGCAAAAAGAGCAAGAAAAAGAAAAAGAGGAGCGCTTGCGCGAGGTGTGCGAGGCCGCGGTCAAGTTTTACGAGTCAGAGCTGCAAAAAAGGGCAGACGTGCTGTCGTACTTAAAGACACGCGGTGTGTCAGAGGAGTCGATACAAACATGGCGCTTGGGCTACGCGCCGGCCACGTGGGAGTCTTTGTCCAAGCATTTGGTTAGCCTGGGCTTTGGTCACCCGGACATCGTCGATGCGGGCTTTGCGGTCCGGTCCGAAAAGAAGCCGGGCGAGATATTTGACCGCTTTAGGGGCCGAATTATGTTTCCTATATTTGACGCGGCAGGGCAGCCCATTGCCGTGTCAGGCCGGTTTTTTGAAAGGGTAGCCGGACAAAAGGCAGACGGTAGCGAGCCCGCCAAGTACGTCAACTCGCCCGAGACAGCCCTGTTTAAAAAGTCCAAAGTGCTCTATGGCTTTGACAAAGCCAGGGTGGCCATACGCAAGGCCGACTGCATCTTGCTTGTCGAGGGCCAGTTTGACCTTGTGCTTGCGCATCAGTCGGGCCTGCCGTTTACTACTGCTTTGTCGGGCACGGCTTTAACGGCCGAGCACTTGTCGCTTTTGGGCAGGCTCTCTAAACGCCTGGTGCTGGCTCTTGATGCCGATGCCGCGGGCTTGCGTAGCGGACTTAAGTCGGCCCTTATGGCCATGGCCGCGGGCTTTGATGTTAAGGTCCCGACCTTTCCTGACGGCAAAGACCCGGCCGATGTGGCACGCGAAAACCCCGAGCTCCTTAAGGCCGCGGTGCGCACGAGCAAAACAGCCGTCGAGTTTTTTATAGATGCTCTGCGCCCGGGCACTAAAGACGTGCGCGCTTACCAAAAACTGGTCGAGACACACGTACTACCCCTGGTAGCAGCAATAGAAAGTAGCATCGAGCGCGAGCACTTTATAAGGCTCATTGCTGGGCGCCTTAATGTCTCCGAGCTTGCGGTGCGCGCCGAGGTAGCCAAAAAGCCTACGCTCCCGAGCGAGTCTTCATTGGATGTTCATCAAGCAGGAGCAGAATCAGGGTCTGACCCGTTGGGCTCGCTCTCTTCTCTGGAGAAAAAAGCCGCGATGCTCCTCTTTCATTTTGGTAAAGACTCGGACGTTGCGGCTAAACTTGTAGACCTGCTGGGCGCAAGCAGGGTAGAGCAAATGAGGCAGCAGCTGGAAGGCCAGGCTGAGGCACTGCGTTTTAGGTTTGACGCCGAGGTGGGCGAGCATAGCGATGAGGAAACCATCGCCGCCGACATGCTCGCCAATATCGACAAAGAGGTCGGCCGGGAGCGTTTTAAAATGAAGTTTTTGTGACCTGTCGGCTGGCAGACGGGTATAATATCTTTTTTGATTTCATTGTGCTATAATATGGACAAGACCCATGGCTAAGAAAAAGGCTAAGAAAAAGGCCCCGCACAAAAAGGCGGGGCTCAAGGCTCGGAAGTTTAAAAAAGCGGCTGCTGCGCGCCGGTCTAAGCTCGCGCCTAAAAAGAAAGCGGTCAAAAAGTCCGCGTCCTCTAAGCTGGTACTAAGCCCCAAGGCGACCAAAAAGGCAGAGGAGCAAAACAAAAAAGCCGAGGGGCTTATGGAGCGCGGCCGCCAGCGC
>DASYIO010000111.1:0-4799 GCA_035997465.1 Minisyncoccota bacterium
AGATAATAGCTCGAGTCAAAACCGCCGAACGTGCCGTCCCAATCACCCAAGGTGTCCAAGACACCGGTGTTAGTTATGGTGCCGTTTATCGCGTCATAGTCAATGCCATCGCCGCCTACCAAAGCCCCGCGCGCAAGACTGTCATGATAGTAGGAGTTGGTCAGCCCCTCGGCCAAGTCATCACTAGACTTGGCTCCAAACGCGGTGTCAAACGGCCCGTCGAAGTTAGAAAGATTCGAGGCGTCCAAATAATAGCTCGAGCTTTGTCCGTCAAAGGTGCCTTGCCAGTCGCCGGAAGTGTCTGCGACATAATCGGTGCCTGGAGTCGCGACCGACACGAGCCCTGCGGTAGCTTTAAGTACGCCCGAAAAAGATGTGTTGAGCGTTGTATCAGCTCCGACCGAGAAGTTGCCCACAATATTTGCGTCGCCGGCGACCGAAAGCCGGCTGGTCGGGAGTGCTGTGCCGATGCCGACATTGCCCAGATAATTTATTGCCAGGCGCGTCGTGGTTGCCGTGCCGTCCGAGTTGGCATAATCGATATGGAAGGAGTCTTGGTCCTCCCACGCGCTGCTTTGGTTGTAGCCGATTATGCCCCACCCCGATAGCGATTGAACTTTCTTTGCCAGACTCGGGTCTGATGTATTATCCAAAACCAAATTGGAGCCCCAGGCCCCCGCCGCCGAAAAGGCGTCGCGAGCTTTGGCCGAAAGCGCAGAGTACGCATTGATGCCGCCGCCATTGTTATTGTTGAGCGCCGATATGACCGTTGGGCCGCTATCGTTGTAGGCCTCAATCTGGTCGGCCGGGCTGTTTACACCCACACCCAAGTTGCCGCCGACGTACAACCCGCCGTTAAAGGCAATCTGGGTCGAAGTTGCATTAGACGGGAACAGGTAGGCGAAATTTGAAAGCCCCAGCGAAGAGAGCGGCGCGGCGTAGTACGCGCCCGAGCTGCTTGCAATAAGCAAGTCACCCGTCTGAAATGCCGCACCGCCGTCTCGATAATACGGGAAGAGGTCCGCGCGGTTGCTCGGGCTAAGTCCGTCTATGATGCGCAAGCCCTGAGTGTTGTACGTGTCGGTAACATTTTGCAGCTTGGTGGCATCGTTATAAAAAGTCAGCGTGTCGATGCGCGAGAGACTGTGGTTGGCCGCATCTACGTCGCTAGTCCAGGCAGACGTTAGATAATCGGTGCCGGCCACGGCTTGGGATACTATCCCGCTTGCGGCCTTAAGCAATCCGTTAAGCGATGTATCGAGCCTTGTCGAGCCGTTTATCTCAAGACTACCTGCGTTAATATTGCCGGTCACCAAGGCGCTGCCCCCTATAGTTGCATCGCCCGTCGCCACAATGGTGCCTCCAAAGTATCCATTGCCCGCGACCGACAGCGTTGCAAACGGCGAGGTGGTGCCGATGCCAACGTTGCCTGACTCGCTCACAACTAGCTGATCGGTCGAACCAGCGCTGGCGGAGAAGTTTATGTTGCCACCGGAAACCCACAGACTCAGGTCACCTTTAGTGGCGCCCGTAATAATCTGGTCGTTTGCCCCTTCAATGCCAATACCGCCAAAATGGTCGGTATTGGCAATGTTGGACACTTCTATCTGCCCGTATCCCCCGTCTGCATCTACTTGCAGAGCCGCCCCGGGCTCTGTAACCCCCACTCCAACCGTGCCGGCAAAGTAGGCAGCCCCAGTAGTCGTTGCTGGTCCGTTTATAGTGAGCCCTGTCAATCCATTGCCTATGGTGGTCGACGCGTATGCAGTCAGGCCGCCGTTAAACGCAATCTGCGTGGAGGTTGCATCGGACGGGAAAGGATAATTAAACGCAGAGCCCCCGCCGCCTGTGGGCCACAAGGTGCGGCAGTCAGTTGCAAGACAAAGGGTTGTGGCCGAGATAGCGGTTGTGGATGCGTATGTGATAGCTGCAGTGTTTGCGGTAAGCCCACCGTTAAACGCTATCGAGGTTGATGTTGCGTTGGATGGGAACGGGTAGCCAGCGGCACCAGGAGTACCGGTCAGCTGCGAGTACGGCAGCACGAGGCTAGGGAGCGTGGTGATACTTGCAACCGAAGATGTAGCGGCAAGGCTGGTTATAAATCGAGAGTCAAAGAGCGAGTTAAACGTCGTCGTGTAGACGCCGTTGGTAACGGTGCCTGCATTGCCGCTTACCGTACCCGTTACGTTGCCTGCCACGTTGCCGACAATGCCGCCGCTAAAAGTTATCTGGGTCGATGTTGCATTACTCGGGAACGGGTACGCAAAGGTCGAGAAGTTTTTTGTACCAAGAAGATAGTTGGCCGAAGTTGTGGAAAAAAAGTATCCCTTATCAAGAGCATTAAAACTCGATACATCGAGTTTGGCATTAAGCGCGGTTTGCAGGTCACTTTGCCCGGACAGGGTACCGGTGATACTTCCCCATGCGACTCCGCCCGAGCCGTTGTCGTTGTCGCACACAACATTACCGCCCGAGTCGGTCGTAAGTTTGCCGCCATTCCCTAGGCCCGAGCAGTCGAGTGTCGAGACCACAAGCCCCGCGGTAGTGGTCGTCCCGGTAACTGTCCCGCCCGCAAGCGGCAGATACACGCCAGAGAGGTCGGGGATGTCCGAGGCTGTAAGGTCAGAAAAACTAACCGAGGAGCCGCCTGTACGACCCGACAGGTTGTCCTGGATCCTCGCTATTTGGGCATCAAGATAACCGCGGGTCACGCCGCTTTGCACATGAGTCTCGACAACAGTGCGCTCGATTACAGGGTATGTATTGTTGACGACAGTAGTCAAAGTACGGGCAGGCTCAGGCGACTGATTTGCCGCATAGTATGTTGACGATGTTGCCGCAGGAGTAACCACACCGGGCTGTTGCGTGTCGGACACAGGGGCAACCGCAATGTTGGTATTCGGAGCAAAGAGCGCAAAAATCGTTTGTATAAATCCGACGAAAGATGATGCCACCGAAGAAACAAGCTCAGAGTTGTTATCAGTAGCCGCCGCAGACATCTGCAACGGCATGTGCCCCTGCACAACGGCCCCCAAAGAACTTGATGCGCCAAAGACCGCGACTCCGATAAGCAAGCTTGCGCCCATCGCTGCGGCAAACGCCGAAGTTTTTACTGGTGCAAATGCCGTAGGTGTGGCTGATCTTTTATACTCTTTCTGCAAATGCTCAGAGAGCGATTTGCGCTGAGTCTCTTTACGCAACCGACTGTCCTCTAAAAAAGCGGCAACCTCTGTGGGATCGACAAACCACACGCGCTCGCGCCTTGTGCCAGCCAACATGCCTTTTCGACACAACTGAGTAAGGTAATCATTGGTCACGCCAAATTGCGCGGCCGCATCGACCGATGACATGCGTGATTGTGTTGTCGAGTTTTGATCCATGATGCGAGCGACACACAGGCTAACTAACCAAAAAAGAAAAGGGCTGTTCGCCAAAATAGCGAACGCCCTGTGTTGCTTTTATAATACCTCTTTTAGACGCATCGCCGACGCTCTTGTGTGGATAAACCTTTGGTAACAAAGGGTTTTGTTTACTAATAATAAAAACTTTGGCTTGTTTACCCGCACCAACACCCTTACCTGCAGCGCCGATATTTGGCCGAGTTGACCATATGTTACAACGAATCTCGGCAAACCTATATCGTAGCTGGTGCTATAAATAAGATGCTAAAAGTTAATTTTTGTGATAGCATTGAGGGTACTTGAAGAATGCTCTCGAGCCCCACAAAGGCCCCAAAAAAACCTTGCAAGGAATTATCCAGGTCACCCGCAAAGGGGTGGGCTATTTAGGTTGGCCAGATGAGCCCGATAAAGAAGACATAGAGATAGACGTGCGTGACTTGGGCGGTGCCTTAAATGGCGACGAGGTGCAGGTCGAGGTCAAAGGCTTGGCCCCTGGCCGTGCAGGCCGCCCCGCAGCCAAAGGCGCAACCCGATTTGCCGGTCGTGTCGGCAAAATAGTTAAGCGCGCCAAAACCGAGTTTGTTGCAACTATCAAAGACGGGCTTGCTATACCTGACGATCAGCGTTTTTACAAACCGATACAAGTCGGCGACACGCCTATAGAGGGAGAAAAAGTTTTAATACATCTGGAATATTTTGACGGCCAAATGGCCAAAGGCAAAGTGCTACAGAGCCTGGGACGCGCTGGCGAGCACCGCACCGAAATGAACGCCATCGTTATGGAAAAAGGTTTTCGAACCGACTTCCCCGCCGAAGCCGAGGCCGAGGCCAATGAGTACGAAAAGCGCCATGCCGAGATCATTGCCCAAGAGCTCCCTAAACGCGCTGACCATCGCAACTTAATTGTGATGACTATCGACCCTAAAGACGCCAAAGACTTTGACGATGCGCTGTCCATACGCCAGCTACCCGACGGCACCTTTGAGGTTGGGGTGCACATTGCCGACGCCAGCTACTACTGTGCACCGGGCACAGCCGTTGACGCCGAGGCTCGCAAGCGCGGCACATCGGTGTACTTGGTCGACGCGACCATACCCATGCTCCCCCACCAGATATCCGGCGGTGTTGCGTCACTTAAAGCCGACGAGGACCGCTTGGCGTTTAGTGCTATGTTTGTGCTCGACAAAAACACGCGCGTACTAAGCAAGAAGTTTGAAAAGTCGGTCATCAACTCAAAAAAGCGCTTTACCTACGAAGAGGCTCAAGAGGTACTGGACAAACAAACAGGCCCTTACCTCTCGGAGCTCAACATGCTCTATGGCCTTGCCAAAATAATGCGCACCCAGCGCCAAGAGGAAGGCGCAATAGACTTTGGCGACAACGAAGTTAGATTTGAGC
>DASYIO010000112.1:0-2756 GCA_035997465.1 Minisyncoccota bacterium
ATCGCTGGATCGAGAGGTGGCTTACAACCACCTAAGAGCACTTCGTTTACCTGCCATGTTCGCCAACCCGCCGGCTTTTGGCCGGCGGGTTCGCTTTTTACAAACCCACTTATTTACTGCATGATAAGGCTGCATGGAGCCGTGGCGAGCATTTTTTGCCGGTAAGAAAGTAACCCTCATGGGGCTCGGGCTTTTGGGTCGTGGTATTGGCGATGCCGCTTTTATAGCGGGGCTCGGCGCCGACTTAACCGTCACCGACCTTAAACCTGAAGAAAAGCTGGCGCCTGCGCTCGAGCAGCTTAAGGGTCTTACCAATATCCGCTATGTGCTGGGCCACCACGACCCGGCCGACTTTGTATCGGCCGATATGATCATTAAGGCTGCGGGTGTGCCACTTGGCTCACCGTGCATCGAAGAGGCGCACAAAGCCGGTGTGCCGGTGTACATGTCGACTGCGCTGTTTGCCAAATTTGCAATCGAGGCGGGTGCCACCCTTGTCGGCGTTACCGGTACGCGTGGCAAATCGACCGTAACGCACCTTATTTACCACACGCTTAAACAAGCGCGCCAACAGGCAGGCAGGCAGGTGCACTTGGGCGGTAATGTGCGCGGGCTCTCGACCTTGGCGATGCTCCCCGATGTACACAAAGGCGACGTTGTGGTTTTAGAGCTAGACTCCTGGCAGTTGCAAGGGTTTGGTGACTTGGGCATCAGCCCGCAGGTGGCGGTGTTTACCAACCTTATGCAGGACCATCTTAACTACTACGTAGGCATGGACTTATATTTTGCCGACAAGGCTAAAATATTTACCCACCAAAAGCCGAGCGACACCTTGGTGGTGGGCGAGGCAATAGCTAAACAAATTAAGGCGGCGCATCCGCCCGCTGCGCCCCAGATGCCGCCGCACATACCCGACTCGTGGAAGTTAAAGATAGTTGGCGAGCACAACCGGCAAAACGCGTCGCTTGCGGCTGCCGCTTTGCGCGCGCTCGGTATTGACGAAAAAAAGATACGCGCGGGCCTCGAGTCGTTTGGCGGCGTCGAGGGTCGCATGCAGCACCTGGCGACCATTAAGGGCGTGCATATATATAATGACAACAACTCTAGTACTCCCGACGCTGTCATGGTTGCACTCAACGCGCTTGTGCCGCTGCACCCGGTAACCATTATTATGGGTGGTGCCGACAAAAAGGTGCGGCTGGAGGCATTGGCGCACCAGGTGGGGCAGGGGGCCAAGCGGATAATACTCCTGCCCGGTACCGGCACCGACAATTTAAAACCTCTTTTAAAGAAGTATGACGAGGCCGCCGACATTGGCGAGGCCCTTAAAATGGCATGCAAGGGCGCCAAAGCGGGCGAGGCGATATTGTTTAGCCCGGGTTTTGCGTCGTTTAGCCAGTTTGCCAACGAGTACGAGCGCAACGACGAGTTTGTCCGGCAAGTTAAGGCGCTTAAATAATATGGACATTCCCGAGCTAACTTACGTCGATGAGCACGGGCTTTTAGGGAGCAATTTTTATTTTAATAAATACGCTGCGCATGGCCTGAGCAAAGACGACATCGAGTCTGCGGGGCTTACCAGCGACCGTGTGCAGGTACGCCAAGACATCGTCCCTGTACTGCAGTCGATAGACAAAGAGCTGCAGACAAAGGGGTGGAAGCTCTACATCAAAGAGGGTTACCGCTCCAAAGCGCTGTACGAGATTGCCTACAAGCGCCGGGTTGAAAAGTATGGCAAAGAGGAGACCGACCGCATTTTAAACATGTGGGCGATGCCGCATGCCGAGGGCTTGTCGGTCGACGTAGCTATTTGGGACCCAAAAACAAATAAGGAGGTGTACTTGCGTCGCGGCGAGGATGGCGTCGATGCACTGTTTATCGGCTTTTATCGCGGCAAAGACGACGCCGACTCTAAGCACTACCAAGAGCTGCAAGACTACTTGGCCGAGCTTATGATGCGGCATGGGTTTCGTGTCGGCAGCAAGCGCGAGTATTTTCATTTTGACTATCGACCCAACACGGCGCCTAATTACTAGCCGAACCCGCAAAGTGCTAAAATAGCCGCTATGGAGTATCGCCGCGTGTACATGGTAGGCATAGGGGGCATCGGGCTCTCGGCGCTTGCCCAGTACTTTGTACACGAGGGCGTACAAGTTAGCGGCTCAGACAGGGGAGAGTCGCCGACAACCAACATGCTTGCGGCCCAAGGGGTTGATGTCATCATCGGGCAAAAGGCCGATAATGTGCCCCAAGATGCTGACTTGGTTGTATACAGCGACGCTATACCTGTTGACGCACCCGAGCGCTTGCGCGCCAAAGAGCTGGGCATTAAAAGCATTTCGTACTTCGAAGCCTTAGGCGAGGTTGCCAAAACCAAACGCACTATTGCGGTGTCGGGTACGCACGGCAAAACAACCACAACAGCCATGCTCGGCAAAATGCTCATCGACGCGGGGCTTAATCCTACGGTTGTCGTAGGCAGTATTGTTGCCGAGTGGGGGAGCAATTTTAGGGCAGGTACGAGCGACTTGTTTGTTGTCGAGGCGTGTGAGTATCGCAATCACTTTTTAAATTTTACACCCGAGGTGTTGGTAATAACCAACATCGAGCTCGATCACACCGACTTTTTTGCGTCACTCGCAGACATAGAGTCTGCATTTGCCGAGGCGCGCACCAAAGCCAAACGCGTTATCGAGGCCACAGACTACCAACAAGTGCAAGTGCCCGAGCTATTGCTACCCGGCGAGTTTAATAAA
>DASYIO010000113.1:0-9400 GCA_035997465.1 Minisyncoccota bacterium
CGCCGGATTTCGTGTATAGTATCCCTAAAGACATTCAGGGGCTTGATCTGGGCTTGGTCGAAGCGCCAAGCGACCGTTTTTTGAGCGTAGCGCAGTGGCACCGCGATGTGGATTACGTGTGGCCCATCTTTGCCCGAAGCAAAGATAAATAAAGAAGCGCCCGCAAAATAATTTATATATTAAATATTAATCACTAGTTCAATCAGTATGGAAGAAAAGAAACAGCAAGGCACGCCGCGCCAGGCCCAACCGGGCCCAAGCCAAGGCGGCAATCGCCCCGGCCGCAATCCGCAAGGCGGCAACCGCGGACGCGGTGGATTTGGCAACAACAGAGGCAGAGGCGGCGGACGCGGGCGCCTGCGCCAGGGCGGCCCCAAGCCGCACCAGCCACACCCAATGCGCCCCGACATAAGCTCGCAGGCCAACCCCGAGGACAAGCCTATCCCGCCTTTGGCCTCCGGCAACATCCGCATCATCCCCTTGGGCGGTGTCGAGGAAATCGGCCGCAACATGACCATGGTCGAGTACGGCGACGATATTATTGCCATTGACTGCGGGTTTCAGTTTCGCGAGGCAGACACGCCTGGCGTGGACTATATTTTGCCCAACACCAAATACATGGAAGATAGGCGCGATAAAGTGCGAGCGCTCTTTATTACCCACGGCCACCTCGACCACATTGGCGGCATCCCCTATGTCATAGACCGCATCGGCTATCCGCCGGTCTACACCCGCGCGCTCACATCCGTCATGATCCGCAAACGCCAAGAAGAGTTCCCCAACCTTAAGCCTTTGGACATCAAAGAAGTCGAGAGCGAGGACACCGTGCGCGTGGGCAACCTTAAAGTTAAGTTCTTTGAGGTGACGCACACCATACCCGACTCGATGGGCATTATTGTAGAGACCCCGCACGGAGACCTTGTGTTTACCGGCGACTTAAAGCTCGACCACAACGACGGCGTACCCACCCCGCAGGAGGAAAAAGAGTTTGCCGTCTTTAAAGACCGCAAGATACTATTTTTGGCTGCCGACTCGACCAACTGCGAAAAGCCCGGGTTTTCTATCCCCGAGCGCGTGGTTACCAAGACGATGGACGACATCATTGCTACGACTCCGGGCCGCCTTATCATCGGCACATTCTCATCCCAACTCGAGCGCCTGATGCGCATCATTGAGCAGGCCGAGCGCGTAGGCCGCAAGATCTTGGTTGAGGGCCGCTCGATGAAGGTAAACATCGAGATAGTAAAACAGCTTGGGCTCTTAAAGGTAGACGAAAAGACGTTCATCGACTCAGCCCAGCTCGAAAACTTTCCCGACCCTAAGGTGCTTATACTCGCAACAGGCGCGCAGGGCGACGAGTTTGCCGCGCTTATGCGCATTGCGATGAAGACGCATAAGTACGTAAAAATTAAGAAAAACGATACCGTCGTACTTTCCTCCTCTGTCGTGCCGGGCAACGAACGTTCGGTGCAAAAACTTAAAGACAACCTGTCGCGCCAGGGTGCACGCATCATCCATCGCGAGCAGATGGACGTGCATGCCTCGGGCCACGCCAACCGCGACGAAACTTTTTGGATCCACCAAAAAATCAACCCTAGATTCTTTATGCCGATGCACGGATACCACTACATGCTGCGCGTGCATGCAGACATCGCTAAGGCCTGCGGCCGCCAGGAGGACGAGATAATCGTCCCCGACAACGGCGCCATTATCGAGATCCAAGACGAGGGCGCAAAAATAGTGCGGCTTAAAGAATCGGCTCCTAACTCATTGCGCTTGGTAGACGGCTTTGCTATTGGCGACATACAAGAGGTGGTCATCCGCGACCGCACAGTACTTGCTCAAGAAGGCATGTTCGTCATCATCGCTACGGTAAATCCCAAGACCGGCAAGCTGCGCAAGTCGCCCGACATCATCAGCCGCGGCTTTGTGTACCTGCGCGAATCGCAAGACCTGCTCAACCAGGCGCGCATCCTCGTCAAAAAGAGCATCGAGGACGCGGCCAAGGGCCAGCAGCCGGTCAACTTTGACTTTGTTAAAAACCAGGTCACGGACTCCTTGGCCCGTTTCCTCTTTGAGAAAACCAACAAGCGGCCTATTGTCATCCCGGTTGTGCTGGGGGTATAAAGATGTTGACAATCCATAGGTTTTAGGGCACAATGATTAGCGGCAACTGGAGTTCCCAAGCAATGCCTAAAGTGCTCACCAACAAAGACGGAGTTTCCATCCTCCCCACCGCAATGTTGAGGATGTCGGCGGAAGAAATATTCAGCCTCGTCGGCGAACTGCCGAAAGACGAGATCGTCAACGCCGCTGTCGAGAACATGCGGTATCTCTCGCCGGATGTAAGCGTGCGCGAGGCGGGCGCCACCTTTGTGCCCGATGAAAGCACAAAGGCCGGACTTGAGTTCGTCTTTGAGATGACCGAAGACGAATTCTGTTGGCCAGCGCTCGCGTGAGCGACCAAGGGGCGCGGCAATGCCGCGTCCTTTCGTTATCTAAGATCTAAAGTTTTTTCCAACTCGCGCTCGCTCGCGCCTTTTGCCAATAATTCGCGCAGTTTGTTGGCGCGTTTTTGGCGCGCTGAACCTTCGAACTTTGATTGCTTGGCGTAGTGCTTGCTCTTTTGGTTAAGCTTGATCCCCTGCTTTTTAAGATGCGAGCCATAGTCCATGAGCGCTGCATAAAAATCGCGTGGTTGCATTTTGGACTTTTTTAAAGCTTCTTCTATCAAGGGCAAAAGCTCTACATCTGTTATTCTGACTTTCTTAAGAATATTAGAATCCTCAAGATGATAGAAAAATACTGTCCTGATGTTCGTTTCTATAAAAACAGCGGGCTTGTTGTGCGCAAAGGCTTGTACCGCCGCCGCGGTATACAGGCCAACCCCGGGCAGCTTGCCCTTCCACCCTTTAGTCGAAATTATTTTTGCCGCCTCCCACAAATATTTGCCGCGGCGGTTGTAGCCCAGCCCTTGCCACGCCTTTAAAACTTTTGACAAGGGCGCTTTGGCTAAAGCTTTTGCCGTGGGGAATTTTTTAAGAAAGCTTTTATAAAACGGGACAACCCTGTCTACTTGGGTTTGCTGGAGCATAACCTCCGACACCAAAATGCGGTACGGATCGTGCGTTTTACGCCACGGCAAATGCGTGCGAGCCGAGGCCTTGTAGTGTGTCTTGGCCGCCTTGATAAGCGCCAAAATATGCTTGTCTTTGCTCATACTTTACTCATGTGCACAGAGGCATAGTACACCATAGTCCCGCTTGCTATACTAGTTTGGCAGGGTATTAATCACTAATAATTTCTATGGCAAAAACAGCATTATGGGTGTTCGGAGTCGTTTTTGTAGTTGTAGGCCTTTTGGGTTGGGTTTCTAACCCGATAGTAGGAGCAAATGGCATCTTTATGACCAACCATTTGCACGACGCCGTGCACGCTCTTATCGGTATAATCTTTATCCTTGTCGCGCTCTTTGCGGCACAGAGCGCCACTATGACTCTTAAAATAGTCGGCGTGGTGTACCTCCTTTTGGCGGTACTCGGGTTCATCATGGTCCCCAACGGTGGCGACCTCTTGGGCCTTGTCACCACTAACATGGCTGACCACTGGCTCCATGTTGTGTTGGGCGTAGTGATACTTGCGGTAGGCTTTTTGGCCCCGAAAGGTTCGCCGATGTCGATGGAGGCACCAATGTAGGTTCCGTAAAACTAACTTTGGAGGGGTACACGACTTTTCTGAGGAAAATCGTCAGATCCTCGGCCGTCGCCTGCGGAGCCCCCTGCAAAGTTGTTTTACTCCACTACAACAAAAAATCCCCCAACCGGGGGATTTTTTGTTTGACCTAACGCGCGAGAGCTTACGCTTTCGGGCGAGCGTCGGAGACCGTGAGCATCCTACCGCCGAAATCTTTGCCATTCCACATGTCGATGGCCTTATCAGCGTCAGCGTCGTTGACCATCTCCACAAAGCCGAAGCCCCTGGAGCGGCCGGTCTCGCGATCGGTCACGATGGAAGCGGATGCTACCTCGCCCGCCTGGGCGAACGCATCGCGCAACTCATCACCTGTCGTACGGTACGGAAGACCGCCGACAAAAAGTTTACGTGCCATGATTCTACGAAAACAACTTGAGTTAAAAGTTCTTCGTAAGGCGACCCTCCGGCGCCACACGGCACATGGAGCACTTACTGCGAACAGCGCCACTGTATCACTAGTATGCCGGCTTTGCAATAACGACCAGGCGCTTATCAAAACTGTGCTCATCCTGCACCCACTCGCCGTCGCACGTAATAAGTACCAGCTGCTGCGGCCCCGATGTGGCAAATATCGAGGCGCGCGGAGCCTCGTTTGTGTCGTAGAGGTCTATCTCGGATACTTTGTACACCAGCGTCTTGCCCGAGGCGTCCGAGACCGTAATGTAGTCCCCCTTGTGTATTTGAGTTAAATGCTCAAAGACCCCCGCCTTGGTAAGCGCGTTATTTACATGGCCGTCAAACACGGCGCTCCCCGGTGCCCCTGGCTTTGAGCCCTCGGACCACCAGCCAACATCCATAAAGTCCTTGGGCGTACCCATCGAGTTGTCGGCTTTTTTGCCGACCTCTTCGACATTGGCATCGATACCAAGCGAGGGGACCTTAAGCCGCGCAGGTATCAGCGCGCCGGTCGAGCTGGCAGTTGCCACTGGCACAGGCACCATCGACGGCTTGATTGCTGCGGCCGGAGCAAAGGCATTAAAAAGCGCCTGGTCGCCCAAAGCCGCCTGTGCCAAGCGCGAGGTAACGTCGGCCAGGCCAACAACAACGACAAGTATGCCTATGGCAGTTGCAACAAAGCGCAGTGCTTTGGCCCACCGCGATTCGGCGACCACCAGCACACCCTGCCTAGCGGGTGACAATAGTAAAGGCTTTTCTTGCATAGGGGTACAGGGCTATACCGGCGCCCAAAAGAAGCACAAATGCAAAGGCAAAAGCAGCTAGTGTTTGAGGCGCAAAACCGGTATCAGGCAAAAACGGGTAAAAGACCGACGAGACAGCGATGTTGGGTCCATCGCCCACGTAGCCCGGGTAAGAGTTGTACGGCGAGTAGGAGTACGGCTCGCCGTAACCCGGCGTGGGTACTACTTGTACAAAACAGCTGGCGCGCGTACTGCCCCACACCACCGTTATTTGCTGCTCGCCGAGGGTAGTCATGGGGGCCACAAATACGGGGCCCGCGTCTACAACACCATAATCCCCCGTCGTCCACATAAACGGGCCCGCAACGTTGCTAGATACGCTAAAGCGCCCGGCATTGCCCAACGATACAACCGGGTAGGACGAGACACACGCAACTTGAGGCGTGGCATAGGTAGTGCGGGCCATCGCTAGGGCCGGGACAAAGAGGATAGCCGCAATAAAAGCCGAGCCGATGATTTTTTGCATAGCGCGCCCATCCTACCAGCTATGCGGCCAAATTCAAGACCCCTAAAAATCGGCGGGGATCTGTACCGAGCCCAAAAACGCTGGCAAAAACAACGGCAATATAAGGAGCGGGATGACGATGCACGCCACAGTAAGCCAAAACCCCCACAGCATATACTTACGCATTTTCTCTGAGCTTTGGTACGCGGCCTCTACCTTGCCTTGCAGCTCGGCAAGCTTTAGCTCTATACGGTCGAGTTGCTCGTTCATACCTTTAGTTTACACCCCCACAAGACGTACCACCGCAAACAGCACCGCCGCGCCCACAATGGTAGTCGCCGTTGTCCAAAAGGTCGGGTGGGCATGGTGCGACTCGGGTATAAGATCTGAGGCACCGATATAGAGAAAGAAGCCGGCGAACAAAGCCAAGAGCGCGCCCAGGTGCTCGCCAGTAACGCTAAAGAACATCGTCACAGCAACACCTACAACCGGAGCCGCCGCATCGACAAGCAGCCACCGCAAAGCTTTTTTGTACGAGCCGCCGTGGCGCGTTATTACGCTAATGGTGTTTACGCCGTCGCTAAAGTCGTGGGCGAGCACGGCCACGGCAACCACCAACCCAACACCCGCATTGACCTGGAACGCCAGACCGATGCCGATACCGTCTAGCAGGCTGTGGAGCGAGAGCGAGCCGGCGCGCACGTCCCCGCGCACGTCGGTGTGGTCGTGGTGTTCGTCAGCGTGGCTGTGTAAAAGTAAAAGACGGTCCAGCAGCAAGTAGAGCAAAAATCCAAGCGCCACAAATACTAAAATATTGTTGGCTCCATACCCTGCCCCAAGCTCCAGGGCCTCGGGCATAAGGTCAAAAAACGCCACGGCAATAACCGCTCCGGCGCTAAAGCCGAGTATGAGGTGCAGGCGGTCGCGCAAACGAAGCGCCAACCACCCGCCAAGCATGGTCGCCGCAAAGGCGGCCAAGGCGATAAGCCCTAAGATCATAGTGTAAGAATACTACAATAGTAGCGATTCATCCGCCATTCACCCCGGGCGTACTATGCTCGCTCTATGGCAACCAAAAAAGCAAAAACCCAAAAGAAGTCGTACAGCAATTTGCACGAGCTCTTGATACTTAAATTACAAAGTCTTTATGACATCGAGCAGGAGCTGACAAAAGCGCTGCCAAAACTGGCCAAGGCAGCAACCAGCGAGGAACTTACCGAGGCGTTTGAGACGCACCTAGAAGAGACAAAGGGCCATGTAGCGCGGCTCGAGGAGGCCATGCGGCTTTTGGACGTGACCCCTAAAAAAGAAAAGGTGGCCGGCATACGCGGCATTGCCGAGGACGGCAACTGGGTCGCAGGGCACACGAGCGCCGTGGCGCGCGATGCGGGGCTTATTGCCGCGGCCCAGTACGCCGAGCATTACGAAATTGCAGGCTACACGGCGGCGCGCGAGTGGGCGGCCATGATGGACCACACCGAGGTTGCCGACCTGCTGGACTCGACACTTAAAGAAGAGCAAGCCGCTAACGAAAAACTTGCCGAGTTAGCCCATAACGGCATAAACCAGCGCGCAGGCGGCATACCGATGCAAGAGCCGCAAGAGGAAGAGACAGTGCTGATGTAAAAGGAAACATAACAGCGCCCCCGGAGATGCTCCGGGGGCGCGCTGTGTCGGACGAGGCGAGATTTCAATCTGCTGCAGCGAGTTCTTTGGTTTTTGCTGCAACAAGTTCGCCAAGTAAGGCGGCGGCATCCGTCTCGATTGGATTGTGGCTCACTTGCTCGGCGCTGACGAACCTTTCGAGCACGTTGAGATGCGGGGCGTCCAACGGCAATTGAGACAGCAGGTTGTCCCATAGCCATTGGACACGACCCTTGGTCAGATGGGGGTCGGCAAACATCATCAGTTCGAGAAGCGCATTGACGGCATCGGTTGCCGAGCTTTCAAGTCGGGCCAAACGACTAATCTCGAGCGCTGTTGCGCCGCGAGAAGAGGCTTTGAGCGTCGGCTCGAGCTTTACCTTCCACTCGTCTTCTGTCATAGAGGCACCTTTGCAAAGGCGATGCTTACCGCTTACGCTGCGGTTTTGTTCATCCTCTTTAATTATATCAAACGCTCTACAGCTCGGGCTCGACTAACCCCAGGCGCACCAAGCGCGAGCTTATCGAGCCCTTTTGGCGGCCAAACTCTTTGACAAGTGCCGATACTTTTGTGCCCTCTCTAAACATCAATGTCAATTTATCGTCATCCTCCCTGCTCCAGGGGCGGTAGGCGTTAGGATGCTTGGCGCGCAGCTTATCAAGTTTGGATATGCCATCCAAAGCCGCCGGCTCTTTTTTGGAGTTTGGGTCAGGCTCGTGCCCGCCGGACGCCTTTATAAAATTGCTGTGCAACTCTGCAAGCTCCTCTTGCGGGAGCTTGCCAAACACGTCTTGGGCACTAGCCGACGATGCGCGGAACGCCGCATCGCGCTCTAATATTTGCGGATGCACTGCCAGCGCCCGCTCGTTAAACCCCAGCAAAAACAGACCCTCGAGCGTACGCACACGGCTTAAAGCGACATAACCCTGCCCGTACTCAAACGCACCCGACAGGTCCATAACCGCAGCGTCTAAGCTCATGCCCTGGCTTTTGTGCACGGTCATGGCCCATGCCAGACGCAGCGGCACTTGCGCAATTTGGGCCAAGACACGCTTGCCGTCCTCGATGCGCCACTCCTCGGGCTCGGCCTCGACAAGCCGGCCCTGCTTGGTGCGCACCTGCGGCCAGCCGGCAGCGCTCCAGCCCACCACGGTGCCCAGCGTGCCGTTGACGTATCCGTGCTCAAAGTTGTTGCGGGTAAACATGACCGACGCACCCTCTTTAAGGCTCAGAGCCTCGGGCGATAGGCACCCGCGTTTAAGCGCCTCGACAAGCGTTTTAGAGCCCTGCTCGCGCATGCGGTAGACCTTGGCCGGAGACTCAATAAGGCCCAGGGCGTCGGTATTAATGCGGTCAACGTCTTCGTTGTGCGGGTAGAGCCTCGTGGCCTGGCTTGGCACCTCGCCCGGCTTGTAACGCGTACGCAAAAGCTCGCGATGCTCGTCGTCAAGTTGACCTTGACGCATAGCCGCCAACAATTGTAAAAATAATCCGTCGTCTTGGCGGTGCTGCTCGCTTAAGTAACACACCAGCGGGTTGGCATCGCTCCAGGCCGGCGAGGCAAAGGCAAACTCCGACCGCTCGTTTTTGGACACCGGCGGCAGCTGAAAAAAGTCGCCCACAAACACCACCTGCAGCCCGCCAAACGGCTTGTCGTTGCCCCGCACAAAGCATAGTGCCCGGTTAACCAGGCTAAGCAGGCGGGCATCGAGCATCGACACCTCGTCGATGATAAGCACGTGCGTGCCGCGCACCCGCTTGACCAAGGCTTCGCGCTCCATCATGGACTCGAGCTCCCAGTCGCTTAACTCTTTTTTAATCCCAACGCCGCTCCAGGCGTGGATGGTCATCCCGCCAATGTGCGTTGCCGCAATGCCTGTCGAGGCTGTAATAGCCGGCTCGATGCCCCGCTCGCGCAGCCAAGCAACATAGCGGTTAACAACGTACGTCTTGCCCGCCCCAGGCTCGCCTGTCAAAAATACATTGGCGCCAGTTTTTAATATTGTGAGCGTTTGATCTTGTGTCATGATAGGAAGTCGCAAAAAATAACTTTAAAAAGGGAGAGATGAACACGACCCCAACTCCCTTTTGTAAAGTATTTTATGCGACTTTACTTCTCACCCTCGCCAAATTCTAAACAGACCGAGTTAAGACAGTAGCGCGCGCCGGTAGTTGTAGGGCCGTCGTCAAAAAGGTGGCCCAGGTGGCTACCGCACTGCGCGCACACAACCTCGGTGCGCACCATGCCGTGGCCCGTATCTGTGACCTCTTTGGTAGCCCCGGGCAGGGCCTGGTCAAAGCTTGGCCACCCCGTGCCCGAGTCAAACTTGGCCGTCGAGGCAAACAGCGGGTTGCCGCA
>DASYIO010000114.1:0-4279 GCA_035997465.1 Minisyncoccota bacterium
TGCGGTTGTAAGCTCTACAGGATGCTCGCCCTTAAACATCGCGAGTCCCGAGCCGATAAAGCCTATACCTACCACAACCGAGCCCGCAATTTGAAGCGGGTTTATACCGGCAAAAGAGGACATTTGGTAGCTCGCGACAACGCCAACTACCGTAAAGAGGCTCGAGCCGAGCGCCACCAGGGCGTACGTGCGCATGCCTGCATGCTTGCCTGCCAAAGAGCGCTCGAGCCCCATGCAAGCGCCCAATACGACTGCGACTGTAATGCGAATAATTATCTCGAACTCCAGCGCAGATAAATGTCCAAACATAGGACTATAGTAGCGCGGTATTTAACGGGCCCGGAATGTTGCCCACAGTGGGCCGCCGTCGACATCGGCCAGGGGTTTGTCGGACGAGAGGCTAAAGACGCGGTCACCGTTGTCGACCGAAAGGCCCACAAAGTAGCTCTGCCCCGCTTCGGTATCGCGAAGAAGACCGACGCTCCCCTCTTTGTCGCCAGGGAAGAAGAGTCGCGCACCCAAAGCGTTGCCGGGCTTGCCCTCGCGGCTGACATAAACCACGACCCAGGTCGGCTTGGCAATAGTAAGTTTAGTTATGGTGACATTTGAGCCCGCGGCTTGGTCATCGACAACCAAAGGGGCGCCTACAGTGCTGCCTTTAAGGCTTGTGGTTGCGGTCATTGTGCCCGACGTGGCCATCGTGCTAGTTGCGGTTGCGGATACTGAACCGTGGTTAAAAGACGACCAGGCTGTTGCCAACAATACGCCCACAATGATGCCTCCTACCAACAGGCCGGCGTATATAGGCGCCTGGTTTTGCACAGAGGTGTTGTGCGGAGATTTCTTTGGTTCCGGCGCCGAGCCAGAGACCACAGATGTTGTCGGCTTTTGCGGCATTAAAGGCGTTTGGGACGGAGCGGACCACGAAAGACCCGACTGCTTGTTTTTATCTTCCTGCATAAGCTCTTATTAAAATCGAGTAATAGTGCCAAGACCTGCTGGCGCTATTGTACCCGAGCCCCCGAAGCGCACAAGGAGCCTACTTCCTCTAAAACAGCTGTGGCTTTGTGCCCAACTACACCCGCCTCGGCCAAGGCCCTAGTGTTGTGTGAGAGCTCGCTGCACAGCACTATGCGCTTTTCCAACAGGAGCATCTTTTCGCGGCGCGAAAGGGTCGTAAGCGCAGTTATAGGGTAAAGCGCTGCGGCGTCTATACGGTCGTGGAGCGTGTGGTTGTGAGGCTCCTCCCAGCTTAATAGCTCAAGCCCCGCGCACGAGGCATAGTGGCTGGCGTGGGTCGTAAATTTAGTATTGGTCACAAGCAGCCCGCGCACCAGAGTTTTGTCGCCTTTTGCTTTGCCTGCAGCCCGTATGTCGTCCATGCGCGCCTTAACATACAAGGCGGTCTTAAGATCGGTCTTAAAGCCTGGACTGTTGTGGAATTTTGCCTCGACGTACAAAGTCTCGCCATCTTTTTTGGCGACAACGTCTACCTCGTGCTCAACGCACGCGCCGCGTATGATGCGGTCGGTGGTGGCCTCCCATCCCTCGGCCTTAAACAACGCGGCAATGTATGATTCGAACGGGAATCCGGACGGGCCAAAGTCCCATACTGCTCGCTTAAGCGAGTAGCGAGCGGCGACACCCTTGCGGTGGTCGCGCAGGCGCGCAAAGGCGCGGCGATAAATTTCTTGCGTAGTGATGCCATCAAACAGCTCGGCCTCGACTTGTGTCGCAATCTCTATAGCCCCCGTGCGGTCGGCGCCAGCGCGCGCCAACGATGCCATAAGTTTATGGTTGTCGAACGCCTCGCGTGTGCCGTCGGCCTTAGTAATAAGGAGCGCCATTACCCCTTAGTATACGCGCACTTCTTTTATGGCTCCCCCTCCAAGGCAGCGGTCTTGTTTATAAAGCACGAGCGACTGGCCTTCGGGTGCGTAGTGAGGCTCCAGCAGAGTTACTTTGTTGTTAGCCGCATCAAGCTCTGCCGGTATAAGTGTTTGACGATAACGATAGCGTGCAGACACAGAGCCGTTTTGTACTTGGCCTATCCAGTTGATGTCGGCAAGAGTAACCTCGGTTTTGGATGCGTCTTTAGGAAATTTGTTGGACGACACGGTGACGGTGTTTTTGAGTATATCTTTGGCGATAACATAATGCGGCACAGAGTCGGGGGTATGTGCGTTAAGCACAAACCCTTGCCGCTGGCCCAGCGTATATAGCACAGCCCCATCGTGGCTGCCTACAACCTCGCCCGCCTCGTTTAAAAGGTCGCCCGGGGTGGGATTAAGCTCGCGTTTGAGCATATCGCCTACCGATATGGGACCCAAAAAGCACAACCCTTGGCTGTCCTTGCGCTGTGCATTTAGTAGGCCAAACTTGGCTGCCAGCTTGCGGACCTCTGGCTTTTGCAGATGACCTATCGGAAACAAAACATGTTTGAGCACATCTTGAGGTACTGCCCACAAAAAATACGATTGATCTTTTTCTTTATCGGCGCTTACTTTAAACTCGCCGTCTTTACTTTGCGCGTAGTGGCCTGTAGCGACCAGGTCGGCGCCATTGGCGCGAGCCCACTCATAAAAAAGGCCGAACTTTATCTCGCGGTTGCATAAAACATCGGGGTTGGGCGTTAGCCCGCGTTTAAACTCTTTTATTGACTCGACGAATACGCGGTCTTGGTATTCTTTCGATAAATCTATTTCAACAAACGGAATTTTTAGATGCGCAGCAACGCGCATGGCGTCCAACCTGTCCTCGCCTGCCGTGCATGGATAACCCTCAACAACGATACGTATAAAAACCCCAGTGACATCGTAGCCATCTTGTAGCAACAAAGCTGCAGAAGTAGCCGAGTCCACCCCGCCACTTAAGCCTACGAATACTTTTTTGCCCTTAATTTGCTCTGACATGACCCAGTTATAGCTTGTTTAGAAGTATGGGTCGAGGTATTTGGCCTTGTTGGCCATGTGCTGGGCGTAGGTTGTCGCGTAGTGGAAGTTGCCCTGTATGTCAGAGAGAAAGAATATGTAGTTATTTTTTGTGGGAGTAAGAGCATCAGTAATACTGTCGAGCCCGGGGTTGTCTATGGGCCCCGGTGGCAGGCCTTTGTGAGTGTAGGTGTTGTAAGGTGAGTTGTTTTGCAGGTCGTCGAGCGTCACCTGGAACGTGTTTTTGTTTAAAAAATACGGGAAGGTCGCATCTGTTTGCAATGGCATACCAATGTCGATGCGGTGCCACAACACGCCCGCTATCATCTTGCGGTCGGTGGTCTTAGACGCCTCCTTTTCGAGTATCGAGGCCATGGTCAATATCTCGAGCTCGGTGTGGCCCGAGTCCTCTATCTGCTTTTGGAGTTTGGATATATGCGTATGGTAGCCGTTGTTAAACACCGACAGTATGGCCTCGGTGGTGTCTGACGGCATAAAAAAGTACGTATCGGGGAACAGGTATCCTTCTTTGCCATCAGTCGCCTGCAAAAAAGCCTTTTGGTCAAATGTGGGGAGCTTGTCGAGCAGTATTTTAGAGATGTCTTTGACCGTGGTGCCCTCGGGTATGGTGACGCGCACGGGCGTTGTCTCAAAGTCGCCGCTTACTAACCGCACGGCTACTCGTATTAAGTTTTCGGGCCGGCCAAAGTAATACACGCCCGCGGGTATATGCTTGTCGTTGCCCAGCACTCGTGCCGCCTGTCGGAACGTAAACGAGCTGCGCACAATGCCGCGGGTTGCCAGTATATCCCCCACCATCTTAAGGCTCGCCCCCTGCGGTATCGCGACATACGAGCCCGATGGAAAGTACGAGAGCGGCGAGAGCGTAAAAAAGTACAAGAGCCAGCCTAAAAACAACGCTATGCCTATGGTTACGACCGCGTGCTCGACGACGCGCAAGGACCTATACCAGTCCCAGCCCCGGCGACCCAGGTGCATAAACGTAGGAAAATGTAGATGGAGCTTTTCTTTATGGTGCGGTTGCAAAAACATAGGGGTTAGGTGGGTAGGTTAATAGGCGCATCGGAGCGGCGGCTGGGCACACGGTCAAGCGCCGGTGTTTGCACTACCGATGATGGGAAGTGCCATATGGTCGCAAGCTCCTCGGTCGTCATAAACACCGGCACCTGGTCGTACGGCACATAAAAGTACGCGCGCTGCTTGTAGCGGAAAAAGAGGTTGCGTCGCATCCTGTTTGCCCTAATCTCCTTCCAGTCTTGCCACGGGTAGTCAAACCAGTTGTTGCCGCGAGCCGGCATAATAGAGTTGTAGTTTGCCTGGCGGTACGG
>DASYIO010000115.1:0-2181 GCA_035997465.1 Minisyncoccota bacterium
CGCCTCACCGAGACATCGCCCCGGTGAGGGAGGGTCTCTTGTGTGGGCGGTCGTAATGATCAGGATGTGTGCTTGAAATGTTCTGACCATGTGCGACTTGCCGCGCGTCCCGGCTCGACGAAACTGCTGAGGGCGTCCACGCCCTTCACGAATTCCGGGTCCATCTTGGCCACATCATCTGCGAAGATGGTCTCGTCTTCGACGTCAAGGTTGTAGATGGAGGCGAGGACCAGAAGGACGCTCCGCATCTGGCGTGTCATGGAATTTCCATGATCGCTGTAGTAGGTCCCGCCGCCGCCCATGATTGAGATTCCAGGGACGCAGACCTCGAAGAAAAATCGCCGTTCGCAATGATCCTCGACTTCACGAACGGTGATCATGCGGAGTTTTTGAGGTCCGAGACTCGGACGGCCCTTGAAGAAATTATTCATCCAAGAGACCGTGAACTTCACGTTCTCGTCGCATCCGCCACCCTGAGTGACAAAATATCCGGTTTCGCACCCATGAGGCACGGAGAGACCGAACGGATGTTTTTGATAGTTCATGCCCTCAGGGGGCAATTTTGCCAGTCCGCTACTGACGAGTATCTTCAATCCTTCTCCGCGATTGCCGGAGATATCCTTATGTTCGCGCATTGATTGCTCCTCGTGGAGCCCTCTTTCCTTAGGCAGAGGGCAAGCCGTAGTCAACCAGTATCTATTATACTCCAGAATATTAGAATGTCAAGTCATGCTAACGAGGCGTACAAATATGCACATAGTCGCCGTAGTCTGACTCAATATTGGGCCAGGTTTTGGTCGTTTCGACTTTGGCAAAATATTTCTCGAGTATTGGCAGGCGCTTTTTAAACGAGGTCTTAAACTCGTGCATCAAAACATCGTTCCACAAAATATCGACCGTCCACTCGACAACTTTGTCCGACCCGCCGTTGGCAATAGTCTCGCGGATATATTCGTATCCAAGTTTAGCCGCCGCTTGTTTGCGCTCGGTTTCGTTTGAGTAGTCGTCGACGTAGGCGTCCGAAATAATGGCAAATCCGCCAGGCTTAACCATCGACGCCATATTGGCCACAGCCGCCTCTTGTTTGTCATACGGCACATGATGCACCGAGCCGGTGCACACAACCACATCAAAAAGCTCTTTTGGGCGCCAGGTTAAAACATCACCCTTTTCAAACTGCGCTTTAGGGTAGGTCTTTTGTCCATAGGGGACATAACGCTCGTCTATATCGACACCGGTTAATTTAAGATCGGGTCGGCGCTTGCCAATTTTGCCAAGCAAGTACCCCGGCCCGCACATCATGTCCAGCAGCGTGGCGCCTTGCGGGGCTTTTTCGCAAATCGTATCGATCACTTTTGCAAGTGAGCTTCGGTATGGCCAATACTCCAAACCCTCTTCGTACGTCTCGGCCTCTGGCAACTCTTTCATAATCGGGTCAGACAAACTTAACCGCGGTCCCGTACATCTGCAAGTAAAAATATTGAAAGTGTGTCGTGTCCATGTCAATGTCCTGCCTCATGGCAATAATCGCGTCGGCCTTAAGTATCTGCGCGCGGGACTTAAGCTCTTGGACCGCGACAAAAAAGGCTTTGTCAAAATCGTTTTGCCCTGCCGAAAACTCGCCCCACAAAAACCCCCAGTCCGCGCGCTCTTTGCTAAGCTGGGCGTCCTTTTTTAAAGAGGCTATTTCGTCGCGATGCTTTTTAATAAGCTTGCTAAGTTGGCTGCTAAATATGCCTTTGTTGGTTAAAGAAAAGTAAACAGGCCCCACGACCTCGTAGGGTCTTTGCAGGTCGCCGGTGGTCACAATGATGTCCTGTCCCATACCGGCAGTATAGCAGGCTGCGCGACCCAAAATATGACCTTTGCTCGCGCTGGTGAATGGCCTTAGAACCGTAGATTGGCTAACGGCTTACCCTGCGCCCGTGTTTACGTTGTGGTAGGCACAGTTGTTGTTGGTCTAGATAGACTCGTACTCTGAGATAGCCGCCTTGAGGTTAGTCTCAGTTCTTATCTGAGAGGCGCATCCCGTAACTACTGAGGACAAGAAGCCTGTATTTGGGGTTTTTATCTCGTCCCCCATGCACTGGTATTCCTGATAGTTGTTGTCATAGATGCAGGATGCGGGGGTGTTGATGGCCGACAGGCTCACGCAAAAGTCGTAATCCGCCTTAACTTTAT
>DASYIO010000116.1:0-6375 GCA_035997465.1 Minisyncoccota bacterium
CGCTTTGACCCCGCGCCGTACTTGTTTGTCGGCGAATTGTCGCTAGACGGGCAGCTACAACCTGTGCGCGGATTGTTGCCGCTTGTGGCCGAGGCAAAGAAAAAGGGCAAGAAGGCCGTGTTTGTGCCTAAGCAAAACGAGGCCGAGGCGGCCTTGGTGGGTGGCATCGATGTGTACGGCGTACAAAGTTTGCAAGAGGTAGTCGACTTTTTAAACGAGAAAAAGACTCCCGAGGCTAAAGCAAAAAAGTCGGGCGCAAAATTGACCCCGACCCCGCAGACTAAGGTTGCGCCCGAGTTTGGCGAGAGCCAGTTTGCCTTCGAAGACATCCGCGGGCAGGAGTCGGCAAAGCGCGCGGCTATTATTGCCGCAGCAGGTGGACACAACCTGGGGCTATCCGGGCCACCCGGTACTGGCAAAACAATGTTGGCTCGTGCACTAGCCTCGATACTGCCGCCATTAAACTTTGACGACATGCTCGAGGTCAACGGCATACACTCAGTCGCCGGCGTCTTACGTGGCGAGCTTATGACTATGCCGCCGTTTAGGAGCCCGCATCACACATCGTCATACGTATCGATTGTCGGCGGCGGGGTCAACCCGCGCCCGGGCGAGGCGACCTTGGCCCATAAGGGTGTACTTTTTCTTGACGAATTTCCAGAATTTGAAAGACGCGTGATTGAAGCATTGCGCCAGCCATTGGAGGACAGGGTGATTAGTGTCGCGCGGGCAAAGGGTACGGCACTATTCCCCGCGCGATTTACACTTGTTGCGGCGATGAACCCGTGCCCCTGCGGCAACTATGGCCACCCCGAAATTGCCTGCACGTGTAGCCCGATTGCACTTGAGAAGTACAAAAGAAAAATCTCGGGCCCTATGGCCGATCGCATCGACTTGTGGAGCACGATGGGCCCGGTAGTGCTAAGCGAGCTTGGCAAAAGAAACAGAGAGGGCACCGAGACCAAAGCCGCGCGAGAAAAGGTATTAAAAGCGCGCGCAGCCCAAAAGGGCCGTTTTGTGCATACTAAAAATCCAAACAAAACAAACAGCGACCTAAACCCGCGCGAGTTAGACGACTTGGTACCGCTAACGGCAGCTGTGCGATCTACTTTAGAAAAAGCCGCAACGCGCCTGGCGCTGAGCCCTCGCGCCTATCACCGCGTAATAAAAGTCGCGCGCACCATAGCCGACTTGGACGACAGTCCAGATATTAACGACAGCCATGTGCTGGAGGCCCTGCAGTATCGGGAGAGGAAAAATTAATATTGTTTGCCGTCAACAGGCGTGATGGTGAGTTTGGAGCGGTCGACACCATTTAGGCAACGCACATTTATTGCAATTAACTTCTCGCCCTTGCTGTTTTCTCCGCGGCCAAACGACTCGACACCGCATGTTTGGCAGAACAGGTGATGAATTTTCTTTTTATTAAATTGGTAGTTTTCTAAATTATCCTCGCCCGAGAGCAGTTTAAATTTATCCTCTGGCACGAAGCTCAAAATCAATCCCTTGATGTCACAGTGCGTACAGTTGCACTCAATGACCTTGGCCAAATCGGTCTCGACTTCGTATTTAACGGCCCCGCAATGGCACCCGCCGGTGTATGTTTGCATGCGGGCAGTATAGCATTTTGGTTATTTGGCTGTGTAGCCAAGCTCGGCTTGTTTGCGCTTGGTAAAGTGCTCGTCTTTAAAATACGCAGTGTGGTAGTAGTTAGAGGCGTGATATAAATCAGTTTCTACAAAACCTATTTTGTTTGAGAGTGTGAGCTCGGCCGCCTTGTCGGCAACTTCGCTGGGCATTAGCCAAAAGCGCGGGTCGGCATTGGTGTTAATAAATACAAACGGGCGCGTGAGTATTTCGTGCGGGCAAATGACCGAGCTGATGTTAAGAAGATGGTATGCAGCATTTTTGTATACAACCGCACGTTTTAGCATAGCGCTTTTGACTTTGCCCATGACAGACCACCATGAGGTGTGCACTGCGGGCTGGTACTTGTCTGCAATACCGCCGAATATAAGGACTGAGAGAGATTTACCAAGACCGGCTAGCGCGTCGCTCATAGTAAAGAACGCATCATGCGAAAGTTGGACCACGCGATCGTCTATACCGTCGCCGTCGGCGTCGTTAGAGACTTTAATATTGCCGGTCGCATCCAACTCAAAAGGATAGACGCCAACTGCATGTACATAAATAATCTTTTTAAAAAGAGCCGGGTCTATAGCATCTGCAAAAGCCTTGGCATCTTTGATATTGGTTATATTTCCTATCGAACATATAAGGGTACGGGCAGGAAGTAGGCCGCCTTGAGCAAACTCGGTAAAGTTTGGCGCCTGACGCGAAAGGCCGTAAATGACAGTATCCTCCTCGCGGCTAAAGCGCGCCAAACACGCCGTGCCTATGGCACCTGTGACTCCGTTAATAATTACGAGCGTTTTCATAAGTTAAAATTTTGTTGAAAAGGGGCCCCGGCGCAGTGCCAAGGCCCCTGTCGAGTGATGGTCGTTAGTCTCGGACCTCCCATTTGCCGTCTTTGAGTTGAGGCATCCAATCTTCGCAGGGTTTCTGATGAGGACAGCGCTCAAGCGCGATGACCCTTCGGGTTAGTCCGTCACCATTGGAGGCGAGGTTGTTTTGCCTGATGACGAAACGCTCCATGTAGAAGATCGTCAAAGGTCCTGTGTCGCGTTCGTCCACAACCTCAACCGTCTGGACACCCTCGAATTCGTAGGTGACTTTGATGATATTGACCCTCGTCTCCCAGGTTATCCATCCTATTTGGATTGACACCGGGAGAAGCACTATTACTGAGAGCACGAGAGTTGCCAGTGACCAGAGGACGATGCGGAGGCGCCGTTCGAACAGGCGGTCTTCGGCGGCGACCAGAGCGTAAAGAGAACCAGGGAAGAACATGGGATAGCTCCTGTTGGTTAGATTGAAGCGGCACTATTGCCGACGCTTCTGACGATAGTTTTACATATAAGTCAATAACTGTCTACAAAACTCTTACTTGGAGGGCAGAAGTAAATAAGTTATTTACTTTGTGATATAGTTCCGCTTATGGACCTATTGGCCCCCAAGACCCTCGAAGACCAGGTCGTACTCCTTTTAGCCCACGGCGAGCGGGGGACTACTGAGCTGTTGCATAAACTCCAGGCAAAGAGGCCCGGGACGACTAAACAGGGCTTTTATGTCGCCCTAAGAAAGCTCAAAGCCGAGGGTGTGGTCGTGGTCTATAAAAAGACCGCAGCCCTAAACACCACTTGGATACAAAAGATGCGCGATGCGCTGCGAGACATGGGCCGGGCTTACACGACCCAAGAAGATTCGTCGGATATATTGTCTTTGGCCGACAAGGAGAGTGTTTCGTACAAATTTTCGACGACCAAACAGCTTGATAACTTTTGGGGGCATGCACAAAATATTATCGTACATGCAACGCATGCCAACGAGCCCGTGTACACATACGACCCGCATTACTGGTTTTATGTCGCGCGGCGCGATGTTGAGTCGTCGCTTATTGAAGAAATAAATTCTTTAGGCAAACAATTTTTAATGACAGTTGGGGGAGCCACGCCGCTCGATAAAGCTCTGTTGCCGGAGTTTAATACGCAGATGCGGCAGTATCATATCGAAAAGTTATACGACAAACCAAACTACTACATGACCGTAATAGGGGACTATATTACCGAAACATATTTGGATGAAAAAGTTGCCGCACGTATCAATGCCCTGTATGAGCGAGGCGAGGGTTTAAACGAGCGGGCCGTACAAGAATTGCAACAAGAGCTCTCGGTGCGCGTAAAGACAAAGATGAAAATAACTCGCAACCGCGCCAAAGCACGCAAGCTTAAAACAAAGTTGGATAAGAACTTTTACATAAAACAGGCGGAGTAGTTGCTCACAAGATTTGTGTACCGCAAAGATTACAGGGAGTGTATGATGCGGCCATATGGCCAAGGCACATTTTGAGGAGTCACTTAAGTTTTTAAAGAAAGACGTGCACTTGGGCTCGTTTGTTATTAAACATGGGGCCATTACACATCGGCGCAAACACGCGGGCGGAGCGTTTCAGTCATTGGCCGAAGCTATTATATTTCAACAATTGTCGGGCAAGGCGGCGGGGACTATTTTAAAACGGTTTGTTGCACTATTTCCTGGCACCAAATTTCCGACACCCGAGCAGGTACTTAAAGTAAAAACCGAAGAGTTGCGCACGGCAGGATTGTCGGGGCAAAAATCTGGCTACTTAAAAGACTTGTCGCAAAAGTTTAAGGAAGGCACGATAAACCCAAAGCTGTTTAACAGGATGTCGGACGCAGAGATTACGGAGCATGTTGTTGCCGTTAAAGGGATAGGCGAGTGGACCGCGCATATGTTTTTGATGTTTACACTGCATCGACCCGACGTGTTGCCTGTGGGCGACCTTGGGATACAAAAAGGATTTCAGAAACTTTTTAAATTGCGCACGCGGCCAAGCCCAGCCAAAATGGAGAAGTTGGCAAAACAGTGGGCCGGCCACCGCACACTTGCGTGCATGTACTTGTGGCGCTATGTAGACGGCCCAGATGCAGAGTGGTAACACTTGAGCTACAGGCAAAGTACACAAATTGAGCGTTACACAAGTTGAGGAAGCTTGGGGGCGAGCGGCCTGTATTGCTAAGTAGTTTCATATTGGAAAGTTTGGTAGGATAACCGGGATTATGAAGTCTTATCTTAAGTGGGCTGCGGTGGCGGTCGTATTGCTGCTTGCGCTCGTTGGTGCGGCGTTTGTCGTCGTATTTGTTGCGATGCAGTTTGGGCTCTTAAATGTGCGCGGCAGTATCGCCGACCGCAACGCATTTTTTACCGGCTCGGCCACAACGACCATACCCGCGCAGCCGTGCACCGATGACGGTGTACAGGTTTGCGCGTGGGACCAGACTCCGGAGTGGTCGGTAGTTAAGGGCGGGCTGCAAAAAGACGCCAGTATTATTGCGCGCGTATCGCAAGAGACGGGGGTTAGCGGCCGCATGATAGCGACCGTTGTGGTGCCCGAGCAAACGCGGTTTTTTACCAGCAACCGCGAGGTATTTAAGCGCTACTTTGAGCCGCTTAAAATATTGGGTTCGTTGTCGCAATTTTCGCTAGGAGTATCGGGCATTAAAGAAGAGACCGCCAACAACATCGAGATGTACGCCAATGACCCGGCTTCGCCGTTTTACCCGGGGCCGCAAATCGAAAAACTTCTTGCATACAATGCGACATCAACGCTCGATCATAATACGGCGCTCTTTAACCGTCTTACCGACGCCAAAGATCATTACTACTCACTGCTCTACACCGCCGCATATATAAAAGAGATAGAGTCGCAGTGGAGCCGTGCCGGGTTTGATATATCAAAAAGTCCTGAGGCTATCGCGACATTATTTAATGTCGGCTTTGCGGCATCCAACCCCAACGCAAACCCCAAATCGGCGGGCGCACCGATAACGACTGGCGGCAACACATACGTGTACGGCACACTGGGCGCACTGTTTTATAACTCGGACGAGTTGAGTGACATATTTTCTAAGTAGGAGTTAGCGGAACAAAAACGAAGTTTGCCGCAGTGCGGATATTTTCTGAGGAAAATTCCTACGCTACGGGCCGTCGCCCTCGCGACACTTCGGACAAACTTGTTTTTGCCCCGCTAATTTGCAAAAGGGTTTGCAGCGCCACGGACTTCGAAGTGCAGGTGGTTGCCCGTTGAGTTGCCAGTCGTGCCGACCTGGCCTATCTGCTCGCCCTGCGCCACGTGCGCGCCAACGGTCGTGAGGACAGCGCTCATGTGCGCATACAAAGTCTGAGTGCCGTTGGGATGCGAGACAACGACATAGTTGCCGTATCCGCCGTTGTATCCGCCACCGCCTTTGGCGATGATGACGGTACCCGCGGCTGCGGCGTATATCGGCGTACCCCTGGGGGCACCGATATCGACGGCGTTCCATCCGTGCAAACCTTGCGTGATGATGCCACCCGCGAGCGGCCAGTTGTAATAGCCCGGTATCGCAGGACCCGAGCCGCCTAAGTACGGCTCGTCGGAGCTTACGTGGCCGATGGCGGGCGTTTTTGTTGAAACTATTTTCTTGGTGGCCGTCTTAGTAGCGGTCGATGTTTTAGATGTCGAGGTCTTGGCCGACGCGACAGGAGTCGAAGACTCGGCGTTGGGGATTAGGATAGAGGCACCTGCAATAAGATCGGAGTCGCTGCCTAGATCGTTGTACTGCTGGATATCAAATGCATCCGACCCGGTGGCCTTGGCGATGCCGGTTATGGTGTCGCCCTTTTTAACAGTGTACTGCGCGCCAGTAATAGGGAGGATGATGAGCTCTTGGCCGGGGCGGATAGGCTTGCCCT
>DASYIO010000117.1:0-6577 GCA_035997465.1 Minisyncoccota bacterium
TTATCGTGGCAGCCATTATCCTCTTTGTGCTGCCAAGCAAAACAAACGCTCCTACTACCAGTAGCCAAGGTCAAACGAGCACAACAACGCCTGCGCAAAGCGTCGTAGCCCAGATCCCCGATGTTATTGTTGTGGCCTCTCCGACGATCGGCTCCGCAGTCTCCTCCACTACAGTGACTATTGCCGGCACTGCCCGCGGCCCCTGGTACTTTGAGGCCAGCTTCCCCGCCGAAATACTCGACGCACAAGGCAAGGTACTGGCTCAATCCCCGGCACAAGCACAGGGCAACTGGCAGACCAATGACTTTGTACCGTTTAGCGTCAAACTCTCTTACCCCAAACAACCCTCTGGCTCCGCGGGTACGATAGTCCTTAAAAAGGACAACCCCTCGGGCGACCCGGCCCACGACCAGTCTTTGAGCATCCCCGTGGTGTTTAAATAAGGCTTTTTAGAAGACTTCATCTAATCTTAAGGCCCCCTGATACATAGTGGCGCTTGGCTCCCCCAAGCGCCTTTTAGTTTATAAGCATTATTAACACGTATGAACACATCACTTAGCCAAGCAGCAGTTTATAAAAAAGTGGCGGCAGCCGCAGCCATTGCGGGCCTTTTGCTTGCCTCGGCCCCAGCCTACGCAGCAGACGAGCCCGACACTACGGCTCCTACGGTTGTCTCTATATACGGAGACACCACAAACCCCACAAGCGCACCCGTAACTCACGTGTGGGTTAAATTGTCCGAGCCCGTCGTTGGCTTTGACAACAGTGGAGATGACGTATCTCCGAGCTCGGCCACGGTAAGCAACTTCACCAAGGAGTGCGACACCGTGTACAGCTTTGACATGACGCCCACCAACCCCGAGGACGGCGTCGAGGCTAAAGTCACAATAAACGAGCACAAGTTTACCGACGCGGCCGGCAACGAGAACACCGGTCAAATGGAGCTTGCGCGTACGTTTAACTCGACGGCTGCATCGACAACCGACGACTCGGGCGCACCTACGTGCGACGAAGACACAGGTGGCGGTGACACTGGCGGAGGCGACACGGGTACTACAACCGACAGCGGCTCGGGTACCACAACTCCTTCCGACATTATGCTCAACATTACAAGCGGCCCGGCAGAGGGCGCATACATTAATGCGACTACGACCGAGTTCCGCTTTACGACCAACGCCACAACTACCTGCTCGATAAACGGAAACGGCTTCCCCTGCTACGACTCGTCTTTGGCAGAGCAGAGCGTCATGCTGGGCAACGACGGCCCCGCAGGCCTAGGCGACAGTGCCTACACGTTTGTGGTCATGGCCGATAACGGCAGCTCGACGGCAAGCACGACGCGCCACTTTACGGTAGATACCGTAGCACCCGTCATATCGCTTGTATCCGTAGCAAAAGACGACAATGGCATGCCGACAAGCCTGACCTTTACCTCGGATGAGGCAACCGGCACCCCCGCAGTGAGCGGCGGCTGCAGTCTTGAGAACACAGACACCACGGGCGCAGGCACCAGCACGGTAGCCCTTGCCGAAGTTAACGACGCAGGCACTTACAACTGCTCGTTTAGCATCACCGACCCGGCAGGCAACCAGAGCAACTCGCTGACACTCCCGGAGTTTACTGTCGAGGGGGACAGCGGCTCGCACCACCACGGCGGCAGCACGATTGAAAACAACGGCTCGGTTGTAGTAACCGGTGCCACAGTTGCGGACGGCTCGGGTTCCTCTGACCTCAACAACTTTCCTCCTGTTATTACCGACAACTCGGGCGGCGTGGGCGGCAATGGAGACGAGACCTCCGGCCCCGCTGTTGTAGACGGCTCGGCACTTACGGGCGAGGTCTTGGGCGCAGAGACAGCCTCTACGACCGACGAGCAGACAGGGCTTGCCACAACGACCATAGGTGCAGGTGCAGCAGCCGCAGGCGCGGGGACCTCTATCCCAGCCTGGGCGTGGTTCCTCCTGGCTCTTATCCTCCTTGCAGCCCTCTTGTACTGGGCATACCGCAGGAGTGTGGCATACGACAACACTGCACGTTAGAGACTCTGTAATCTAGCAATTACAAAACCCCGCCCTACGGCGGGGTTTTGTAGCGCAGCAAAACAGGTTTGGCGCAGTGTCGCGAGGCCGACGGGCCGGAGCGTAGGAATTTTCCTCAGAAAATATCCGCACTGCGACAAGCCTGCTTTGCGGAGCCTTTAAAGACGCAGATCTCTATCTTTTTCCTTGGCCTCCATTTTAAGATTTTCTGCCCTCCAGCCGATGCTGTTTGCCACAACCTGGATAAGCGAGCCCGCCCCCGCAAGAGCCAAAAAGAAGATGACCGACCACGCCCAAGGAAAGACAAAGTAGCAAAATACGACCACAAGTGAGCTCCATACGCCTATGCACCATGGGCAGTTGAGTAGGTCGTACACGGTGGAGCGAAAGCCCGTGCCATGCGGCTTAACTTCGACATACACTACCCCATCTTGCTCAAAGCTGCGGGTCGAGGCAAACAGCTCTCTAAACCAGCGGGTAATCTTGTCGTACACAACCAGGCGCGTAATGCGGAAGGTCGCAAATGCCATGACAATGGCGTCAAACCACGGCACAGACACCAAAAATCCGCCGCGCATTTGGTACATCTCGTATACTGCCGCTGCTAAGACGATCACAAAAAATATTGAGAATAAAAAGTTCCAAAAGTTCTGATCCTCCTTGGGGCGTTGTATATGCATGCCCCTATTCTACACCTCTGTATAAATTTGAAAGGCCCGCCGGATCACCGGCAGGCCTACCTATTCGGACATCAGTAGCACGGCCTGATGTTATGACTTGGCCTGTCGGAGGCGCAGGACTCCGGAGGCCACAAGGTTGGCTGCAAAAACAAAGCCAACCGCCGAGACGAACTCCCACTTCATCGAGTTCTCGGCAGTTGCCCCAACCCCCAGAACAAGGAAGAAAGATACCAGCCAGCTGATTCCAATGTAGTCCTCTTTCCCCGTGTAGGCATACATGATCAAGAGCGCCAGTGCCAACTCGCTTGCCACCACGATGCAGGCCACGGTCGGATAGCCCAGTGCGCCGAGGGTAAATCCGGAGGTGGCTAAAAGCACCGCCGCCGCGAGGACGAGCAGGACCTGCCCCGAAAACCCGCTGTGGACGGTGGGACCGGCGGCAGGCAAAGTGTCCGCGTGGGCAGACTGTGTCATAAGATCACCCGATTGGTTCGGGATGGGCGGGTTGCCCTATCCGACCTAAGAATACAGCCTGTATATAAATTTGAAAGGCCCCGCCGAAGTGGCGGGGCCTGATCGAAGTGTCCGGCCAGTGGAGCTCAGCCGGTGAGTCGCTTGGAGAAGAGCGACACCATTGGGATAATGAAGATCGCCAGGCCGACAACCGTCAGCATGGTCGCCATCACCGGGGCGCTCTTTGCCCCTTCGAAGTAGGACACGGCCCCGAGCAGGGACGAGACGGTGATGATCATCGTCCCAGCCGTCAGCAGGATCGCATTTCCGTTCGTGCGCAAGGTTGCGTCGACGACAGTCTCATTCGATTGAGCGGACATGGGTTCCTCTCTTGGAACATGCGGCCGGGTGTCGGACCGCTTCATGTATTATTATACACCCGCTGAGATGCTTTGTCAATGACTTATAAAACGGCCTCACAGGGCCCTCATTTGTGGTGGGAGAAAAGGTTCAAAAACAAGGCAATTTGAGGGCCAAAAAGGCAAATTTGACAACGTTTTATAAAAATATGGTTGCTTTTGCATGAATTTAGTTCTGTTGTTGGTTATGCACAGGCCGATTTCAGTTATAACGCTCCATAATAGGAGTTCTGATTCCAAATTACTTTTGCATTACTAAGTAAGCCCCTTCGACATGGCCATCCCCAAAGTTAAGAAGCGCAACGGGTTCATTGCAGACTTCGAGCCCCAAAAAATCACCCGGGCGGTCAAGATGGCCTTTGTGGCGCTTTTAAGCGACGAGCACGAGAGTGACTCTGTCGCTATTACCAAAACGGTAGTAGACACGCTCGAGGCCAAGTACGGCAACACGGCTTTTATACCGTCGGTCGAAGATGTCCAAGACCTGGTGGAGATGGCTTTGATGGAGCGCGGGTATTTTAATGTTGCCAAAGGCTACATTATTTATCGCTACGAGCATGCCAAACTGCGCCAACAAAAGCGCGAAGAAGTCGCCGAAAAGATTGAGGAAAATGCATTGTTTATTGCCAAGCGCGACGGCACCCGCGAGCACTTTAGCGAGCAAAAGCTCACTCGCTCGCTTATGTTCGCCTCGCAGGGCTACGAAAGCGTCATAGACACCGCGGGGGTCATTGCCCGTGTGCGCCAAGAGATGTACGACGGCATTGCCACCAAAGACATCCACGACGTCCTTATTATGGTGACCCGAAGCATGATAGAGCGCGACCCCGCGTACTCCTACGTTGCCGCGCGGCTTTTGCTGCAATATATGTACCGCGAGGTCATTGGCGACATACAGAACTTTGCCGACCTTAAGGTCGAGCACAAAGCAGCGTTTGTGCGCAATATGCATCGCGGCGTAGAGGTCGGTTGGTTTGCCAAAGAGATGCTTGAGTTTAACCTCGAGCAGTTGGCCGACGCCATGGTCATTGAGCGCGACAACGACTTTAAATACCTTGGTCTCCAGACGCTCCATACCAACTACCTGTCTAAAGACCAGACCAACGACCGCAAACTGCTTGAAAGCCCTCAGATGTTTTGGATGCGCGTTGCCATGGGTTGCGCCTTGGCCGAAAAGACCCCCGAGCTGCGCCAGTCGCAGGCCATAGAGTTTTACGAAATTATGTCGGCGATGTACTACATGCCGTCCTCGCCTACCCTTTACCACGCGGGCACGACTATCCCCCAGCTCTCGTCGTGCTTCCTTATGACGGTGCCCGACGACCTGCACGAGATATTTGCCCATTACAGCGAGGGCGCCCAGCTCCTTAAATACGCGGGTGGCAACGGTACCGACTGGACTCCGGTGCGCGCGCTTGGCTCTTTGGTTAAAAAGACCGGGGTCGAGAGCCAGGGCGTTGTCCCCTTCTTGCGTATCGAAAACGACGCGACTATTTCTATTAACCGCTCGGGCCGCCGCCGTGGCGCCGCCGCTGTGTATCTGGAGTACTGGCACCTGGAAATCGAGGAGTTTATGGAGCTGCGCAAAAACACCGGCGACGAGCGCCGCCGCGCCCACGACCTTAATACCGCCACCTGGATCCCCGACCTGTTTATGAAGCGCTTGGCCGAGGATGGCGAGTGGACGCTTTTTAGCCCCAGCGACGTCCCCGACTTGCACGACTTGTACGGCCGCCGGTTCGACGAACGATACGTACACTACGAGCAGATGGCCCGCGACGGCAAGATACCGCAGCACAAAGTAGTGCGCGCAAGTGAGCTGTGGCGCAAGCACCTGACCATGCTCTTTGAAACGGGCCACCCTTGGGTAACCTGGAAAGACCCCAGCAACGTCCGCAGCCCGCAAGACCATGTAGGCGTCGTGCACAACAGCAACCTGTGCACCGAGATAACGCTTAACAACTCGGCCACAGAGACCGCGGTATGCAACTTGGGCTCGCTTAACTTGGGCGCGTTCGTAACCGCCGCCGGCCAGTTTGACCGCGCACTGGTCGCCCGGGTTGTCCCTATCGCCATGCGCATGCTCGACAACGTCATCGACGTTAACTTTTACCCCACCCCCAAAACAAAGGTCTCTAACATGCGCCACCGGCCTGTGGGCATTGGCCTGCGCGGGCTTATGGACGCCCTGTACAAGATGGGCATCAACTTTGACACCGATGCCGCCGTGTACTTTAGCGATGTGAGCCAGGAGGTTATTGCCTACCACGCCATACTTGCCTCGGCGATGCTTGCAAAAGAGCGCGGGCCATACGAAACCTTTAAGGGCTCTAAGTGGGACCGCAACATCCTGCCGCAAGACACTATTGCCCTGTTGGAGGCCGAGCGAGGGCTTCGCATCGATGTGCCCCGCCACGAGACCCTAGACTGGAAGCCCGTGCGCGAAGCCATTGCCCAATACGGCATGCGCAACTCAAACACCCAGGCGCATGCGCCGACCGCAACGACCGCCAACATTGCGGGCTGCTACCCAACGGTGGAGCCGATATACAAAAACATCTACGTTAAGTCCAACATGGCCGGCGACTTTATGATCGTCAACGAGTTTTTGGTGGACGACCTTAAAAAATTGGGGCTGTGGAGTGCCGACATGCTTGAGAAGATTAAGTTCCACGACGGCTCGGTCCAGCAGATACTCGAGATCCCGCCCGCCATACGCGAAAAATACAAAGAAGTGTTTGAGATGGAGCCGCAGTGGCTTATTAAGGCCGCCGCGTACCGCGGCCGCTGGATAGACCAGTCGCAGTCGCTAAACATCTTTTACGGTGGTACGTCGGGCAAAGTACTTAGCGAAATTTACCAGTACGCCTGGAACATGGGTCTTAAGACCACCTACTACCTGCGCACCTTGGGCGCCAGCCGTGTGGAGAAGTCGACAGTCGACATGAACAAGCACGGCGCTACCTCGAGCCAGGATATGCCTGCG
>DASYIO010000118.1:0-4325 GCA_035997465.1 Minisyncoccota bacterium
CTCTGTTTGGATTTGCTCGGGTGCAGCTTCGGGTGCCAGCGGAGCTTGTTCAACGCTCGCGCCGACGCCATCTTGGACCGAGGATGGCGAGCGGGGGGCAAGATCCGCTGGCACCCCCTGCTTTGCGGTAGCCAAACGGCTCGCCAGGTTTGCAAAGATAATGCGCAAATCATCCTCGCCCATAAAGTCGATTATCAGTTTGCCGCCATTTTCTTTAGGCTCGATAGCCACACGCGTACCCAGCGCTTCGCCAAGCTCGCGCTCCATCTCTAAAATCTCGGGTGCGTACACATACTCCTTTTTGCGTACACGGTCAAAAGCAATGCGGCGCGCAATACTTTCGGTATCGCGCACGGTCAAGCGCTTGAGCATAATCTCGCGAAATAGCACTTGCTGCTCTTGCGGCCTATCGGCCACCATCAACAACGGCCGGGTGTGGCCCTCGTTAATTTTGCCGGCCATAAGCGCATCGAGCATCTCTTGTGGCAGAGCAAGCAAGCGTATCGAGTTACTGACATATTCGCGGCTTTTGCCTACCTTTTCTGCAACTTCGCTGTGTTTAAAGCCAAACTCGGTTACAAGTTGGGCAAACGCTTTGGCGCGATCTACGGGGTTTAAGTCCTCGCGCTGCAAGTTTTCGACAATAGCTAGCTCGAGCTTGGTTTTGTCGTCGTCCTCGACATCGCGTATGAGCGCTGGCACGGTGGTCACACCGGCAATCTTAGACGCGCGCAGGCGCCTCTCGCCCGCAACCAGCTCGTACTCGGTAGCAATCCCGCCGTCGGGCTTTTGAATTTCTTTGCGCGTTACGGTCAGCGGTTGTATGACACCGTACTGGCGAATTGATCGCGCCAGGTCGTTTAGTTTAGCCTCGTCAAACTCGCGGCGGGGCTGAAATGGGTTTGGCTTAATTTTGTCGACCTCAACCCAAAAAATGGCGTTGTTGTAAAACTGCGACATAAAAGATATTCTAACACGTACAGCCGGAGTGGCGTAATGGTAGCCGCGCGCGACTCAAAATCGCGTCCCGTAAGGGGTGGGAGTTCAAGTCTCCCCTCCGGCACAAAACATGGGTAAGCCAAAACTGATAGCTATTGTCGGGCCTACGGCCTCGGGCAAGTCGGCCCTGGGTATTTATATTGCCCAAAAACTTAAAGGCGAGGTCATTTCGGCCGACTCGCGCCAGGTCTACAAAGGGCTCGATATTGGTACCGGCAAAGTGACAAAAAAGGAGATGTTGGGCGTACCTCATCACCTGCTGTCTGTCGTATCGCCTAAAAAACAATTTACGGTCGACGACTTTGTGCGCTTGGCCGACAAGGCTTATGCCAGTGTTTTGCAAAACAATGCAGTAGCAATTGTTGTGGGCGGCACAGGCCTATACGTCGACATGCTGGTGGGCCGCATGTCCTACCCCAACGTCCCGCCCAACGAAGCGCTGCGCAAAAAGCTGGCTAACAAAACTGCGCTACAACTATTTGCAATGCTTAAAAAAGCCGACCCGGCACGCGCCGCAAATATCGAAGCGAGCAACCCTCGCCGACTAATACGCGCCTTGGAAATTGCAAAGGCCATCGGCAAGTCTCCGACCCCCAATCCCGAGCCAAAGTACGACGTATTGTGGCTGGGCCTTAACCCCGACCAAAAAAAGCTCCAACGTAACATCCACAAGCGCCTGCTAAGCCGCATAAAAGCCGGCATGATTAACGAGGCCAAGCGCCTGCGCAAACAAGGGTTAACGTACAAACGGATGGACGAGCTGGGGCTGGAGTATCGGTACCTGGCACAATTATTGCAAAACAAATTGACCAAAAAAGAATTTGCCGAGCAGCTTGAGCGCGCCATAAACGACTACGCCAAGCGTCAAATGCGTTGGTTTAAACGCAACCAAGATATTGTTTGGGCCGGCTCAAAAACAGAGGCTCTTAAACTGGCAAAAGATTTTTTGCGGGCGATGTTGGAATCGAACCAACAATAAGGGATTTGGAGGCCCTTGTGATACCATTTCACCAATCGCCCGTGGCGCCAGTGTACTATTTTTCGGCATTTTTTGCACCTGCCAAACAGAGCCATTTTAGTTATCCACACCCCCTACTAGACGCAAGTTGGCACGGGTGTACTCTAAGTGGGCTGGTATGTGGACCCTACTCTAGCAATAGTTTAGGCGAAGCATACTAGCACAAAAAACCGCACCTCTTGGGTGCGACTTTTTGTGTCTGACACTCTGTATCTGCTTACTTCTTAGCCTCTTTAAAGAGCACGTGCTTGCGCAGTATTTTGGAGTACTTTTTAAGCTCGATTTTGCGCGTAACTTTCTTTTTGTTCTTGCGCGTCCAATACACCTCCCCCGTGGCGGCGTGCTTAAGTACTATAAGTTGGTCCTGTGACATTGCCCTACTACCTTATCAAATAAGCCTTTTTTGCGCAACTATTGTTTGCCCCTATAAATGGAGAAGTGTGAGCCTGTTATATAACTAACGGGTAAGATATACCCGCAGCTAGCCGGCACAGCCGCGCATACTTGATCTTTCTGCGCCTGAGTAGTTACCTCATATTGTGCCTTAAGATTGCTCTGTTCGGCGCTATTGGCAAATTTTAGTACGCAATTGCCTATAGCTGTAGGATCAGAATACCCCATATTCGAATTGCACGCGCTTATATCAATAGAGCTGCCTAGGTTTTGATCTTCAGAAGCATGATATACCGTCGGGGGCCACGCCTCCGTAACCTGCCATTGCTTAGTGCTAATACCAGCGTCGGCAAGGTTCGATTTGAGACTCTCTACATTATTGAGTAGTCCTGCGTCCATCTGGCATGCCCCGCCTACCTGCTGAGAGCATGTGAGGCTCCGGTTATAGCCGGGTATGTCTGACGGTATGATCGCGCAATTTGAACATGTAGTCGTCAGTTGCGAGCCGTCTTGCAGCGTAACAGTCATAGTTTGGTTAGATCCCACGGCCGTTATACCCAAAGCTTTGTCATAAGCGTTACAGCTGGTCTGATCATTATTTAATATGCATTTATCGAGCAGTTCGTCTTTTTGATCATCTGTAAGCGACGTGGGGGTGGTGCTGGGCTGTGTCATACCTAGAGACTTATCATAGGCATTACAGCTTGGTATATCATCGTTCAGAATACATTTATCAAGAAGTGCGTCCTTTTGGTCGTCGGTCAGGCTACCATTTGCAGCAGTATTTGTAGTATTGTCCGTTCCTCCGTTCATACCAGTTGCTCCCCCTCCAGTAGTGCCGCTCAGATCTCCTGTGCCTCCGTTGGTTAAACCCCCACTCGCAGTCCCGGCACCCAAGCCCCCATTGATGCCCGCTCCTACCGGAGAGAGGCTCCCACTCAATACCTGGTTGAGGTTTTTGTTGATTTGTTTTGCTCTCTCTATACGCTGTTCTGCACAATCGAGTCTGCTCCAGCTACCGCCCAAAAATATCGACTTGTTAAAGAGCGTCGTAACAGCAACCTGCACAATGGTCCAGGCGGCAACAGCCAAGACAAAGCCGATGACTACTGACTTAAATATCTTGTGCGCCCGCTCAATCTGAGCCGGCACACCCCGAGACGAAAAGTAGAGTATACCCGCCCAAGCAAACAGGCCGGCCGACAGCGGTACCGATATCCCCAAGAGGAAGTTGATAAGGTTTTGTATAAGCTCGCCAAACGAGCACAGGTCGCACGACAGCGACTGCCCCGCCGCGGTGCCGACCGTGCTCGAGCCGCCGCACGGCACAATAGCCGCTTCGGCAATTATGGGCACCAGGGCCCACACAATAGCCGCAGCCAAATACAGATGCGCACGGAGCTTCATGCTCCAATCATAGCATCGCTTTTTTGCCCAATATGTCTTCTTGTTGTATTCTGTGAGTTACGCGGAGCACGGTGCCTCGCATAAGCGTCGGTGGTAGAGTGGTCAATTACACCTGGCTGTAAACCAGGCGCCTTACGGCTTCGTAGGTTCGAATCCTACCCGGCGCACAGACGGCAAGACGTCCCTTATTGGGGGCGTTTTGCGTACTGTGCGCCGGAGTAAAGTATTTGAATACTTTACGGGTAGGATTCGAACGCCGGACCGTTGCCCCGCACTGGCGGGGCCGGGAGGCGGTGCCCAGACAAAACTTTTTGACGAAAAAGTTTTAGTCGCGGGCGAATCCTACCCGGCGCACAAATAGTTTTGCAAATGAAAACCGCCGGCATATGCCGGCGGTTTCTGTCTTGTCCGCCGTTAGGCGGACGGAAACAATGTCGGTAAGTCTACCTGATGGTGGCTCTGGTCGTTGATGTAGTTGCGGGTCTGATGCTCGTTGAGACCGACCGTC
>DASYIO010000119.1:0-7513 GCA_035997465.1 Minisyncoccota bacterium
TATGTTTTGGTGGCCGAGCAGGGCTTGCACACTGCGCAGGTCGGCGCCGTTTTCCAAAAGATCCGTAGCAAAACTGTGGCGGATGACGTGCGGGGTAACTTTGCGCGTAATGCCGGCCTTGGTCGCGTAGTGTTTGATGGTGCGCTCGACCGAACGGGGAGTTAATCTCAAATCTTTTGCGTTCTTAGAATTTTTGCCCATCTGTACAAACAAGGCGTCGTCTACATCGCCGCGCTTGTCTAAATATTTTTTAATAGCGTCTTTGGCAGCGGGCGAGAGAAACACGACACGAACCTTTTCGCCTTTGCCGCGGACACTAAACTCGTCACGCGAAAGATCGAGGTCGCGGTTAAGGTTGCACAGCTCGCTTACGCGCAAGCCGGTGCTAAACAACAGCTCCATGATGGCCTTGTCGCGCAAGACAGTCAGTATTGCATTGGGGCTTTTAGATTGGGTAGGGGACTGCGAGGCGCTAAGCAACCTCTCGAGCTCGGCCGAGGTAATAAGGTCGAGGTCGCGCTGGCCGACCTTGGCCAACTCGATGCGCTCGGGGTTTAAGCTTTCGATATCGCGCCTACGCAAAAATTTAAGGAACGCGCGCAGGCTTATCATGTAGTAGTTTTGCGTTTTGTGCTTCATGCTCCCGCTGGTGCCGGGCTGGCGGTTAAGGTGCAGCCTAAACTCGCGTATGGCCTGCTCGGTGATTTTGGCAGGAGAGGTTATTTTGGAGTGCGTTAAGAACCTCGATAGATACCTATCGTAATTCTCGACCGTTTTTACCGAGCGACCCTTTTCTATCTCTAAATATTCGAGAAACTGGCTCTTTAGCTCCTTCAAATCGGCCATATCCTAAGTGTCGCACAATTTTTAAACCTGCCAAAACAGAGGGGACTCAACCCTTGCGCAAAAGTGGCGCTTGTGCTATGCTTATTGACACGGGGCAGAAGCCTCATTTTATTATCACCATGCTTACCAAGCAGAAAAAGGCAAAAACCATTAAGGAAACCGCCGTCCACGACAAGGATACGGGGTCTCCTGAGGTGCAAGTTGCCCTCCTTTCCAAACAAATCGACGAGCTTACCTCGCATTTGCGCAAGCATAATAAGGACAAGCACAGCCGTCGCGGCCTTTTGCAGATGGTCGCCAACCGCCGTACTCATTTGAAGTACCTCGAGGGCAAGGACAAGAAGCGCTACAACGCTCTTGTTAAGAAGCTTGGGCTCAAGAAGTAGTTAACCGCCACTAGGCGCGTTAATGAAATATTTTTGTTTGCTAGGTGTATAATTTAAGGTAGGTCCCGTTTTTATTATTTTATTTTTTAGTTTTCGCCAGGTTTTGGGGTGTGCGGCATATTGTTTGCCCATGCTACAGGGCTGGAGCGATCACCATGGAGCTTTGCTCCAAATCAAACAAGTATGGCTATCGTTAAGCATAAAAGCCAGCGTGTCGGCATATTTATAGACACGCAGAATCTTTATCACTCCGCTAAGAACCTCTACAAAGCCAAGGTCAACTTTGGCCAGGTAGTTAAAGAGGCCTTAGCCGGGCGCACCCTTATACGTGCCGTGGCCTACGTCATCCGCACTGAAAGTGAGGACGAAAAGGGCTTTTTTGAGGCCCTAAACAAACTTGGCATTGAGACCAAGGTCAAAGATATCCGCGTCTTTGCCGGCGGTGCCAAAAAGGCCGACTGGGATTTAGGCACCGTTATAGACGTTGTTGCTATGGCGCAAAAGCTCGACACTATTATATTGGCCACGGGCGACGGCGACTTTGTGCCGCTTGTCGAGTACTTAAAGTACGCGCACGGCTGCCAAGTCGAGGTGATTGCCTTTGGCAAATCGTCATCGGGTCAGCTGCGCGAGGCAGCCGACGACTTTATCGACATGTGCGACGACCCGCGCAACTTTCTTATCGGCTACCGAGGGGGTAGCAAGTGGATACCGGGCTTTGGCACAGCGGGCGCCGACCGCAATGCGGGCCGTGTTAACGCCGATACCAGCCCTGACACCACCGAGGCGCCCGGGGATGACGACCTGCCTGCCGGACAGGCGGGCGACGAAGACCCGGCAATAAAGATGTCGGGGGAGGAGTAGGAGCGTGATACTATGGGCGCATACTAAGTAAGCAGAAAGACTATGGTATCCCTAAGCGACGCGACAAACTTAAGCAACCAAATATCCGCCAAGGCGCGCGAGATAGCCGCCGCGGAGTCAAACCTTAAAACATCCGAGCAGGCTGTTAAAGCGGCAACCGCTGCCTTAAAAACCGCAGAGGATGCCTATAAGACCAAAGAGCAGGCGCTTGCCGCCTTGCAAACGCAAAAAGGGCAGCTTGATGATAAGTTGGGTGCCCTGCAGGAGGAGCTGTCAAAAATTGCTGCTGCTGCCACACCAAAATAAAATCTTAGCGTCTTTAGTTTTGTAGAGTAAAAACAACTCGCGCCCTCCTTTCGGAGAGCGCGTTTTGCAACTTGATGTTGCGGCTCGACTACCAGTTAAAGGCCTCGGGCATGACGACTCGGAGCTGAGGGATTTCAGCACCCGCCGGAGCTGCCTCGAGAGGCTTGAGCGCGGCCAGGATGGGATCGGGACGCGGGCGCAGATAGAAAGTGCTTACGACCGCTCCGCAGACAACGACGCCCGCAGCGAGCAACCCTGACACCTGGAGCAACCAAAGCCCCAGTGTCCAGGACAAGACCGCGATCGAAAACGTCTTGAACCACGGCTCCCGCTCGAAAGTGAAGCGGCCTTTGGGTGCTGGCCACATCACCGCGCTGAGGATGACGACCAAGACGAATACGAGAGCGGAGATCTGCGAGATGTTGGCTTTCATGGGACTAAGTCCTTAGTTGGGCTTTGGGAGGATCCCTGGGCTATGGGGTGAACCTATATATAGTATATACCTAAATTGGTTACTTGTCAAGTGGTACAGATTGACACAAAATGCCTTATGTTATAAGGTTTTATTAGGCAAACCCGCCTGCGGCCAATTTAGGGGAGGCATCCATGACCCGGCTCGCTCGCATCGCTCTTTCTTTACTTTTCCTCGCTCTCGCCCCGCTCGCGGTCAGCGCCCAGCAGTTTCAGATTCCGTCGGAGACGCAAATATCCGCAGCATTCAGTGCGAAGTGCGTTCCAAACGGGCAACACAAGCCAAAATGCGAGATCGAAGGATTTCGACACTGGCATTTACTCCAGATGATGTCTCTCTGTGACGCTCTCGCAAAAGCCCATCGCGGGCTCGACGACCCCGAGGGAGCGAGCAAACAAGAAGTACGCTGCGGGGAACTGCGCATTTCTGCGCGCGTGGCAATGGAGTTTTTTGGCTTCCCCATCAAGGCCGCCAACGAATGATCCTGGAGCACCTGTTCGAAAAGCCCGGTCTGTTTGCACACACTACGTGTGCAGGCGGCCGGGACTTTCGCTTTTAAATACATCTGCTAGAGTGCAGGCTGGCTCAAACTAGGGAACGCGCGATGAAAGAGAAAATTGCCATCGCGCTAAGTGCCCTAGCCGCGATGAAGTGGAAAATCGCTCTTGTGTTGGTGGTCCTGGCTGTGATGATTTGGCGTGACACCGGACCGTCGGCACCAAAATGCCCGGCGCCCAACCATGACCCGGCCCGGCAACACATACCGAGCTGCTGAAGACTGCGCGCCCTTGTGGCGCGCAGAACTGCTTTTTGCTACAGTTTGGGTGGTCCTTTTAATCAATAAATACGAAGCGGGCAGATAGGTAGGCCTCTGATGAGACCTAAAATCTGAGCGCTTCGCGTATAGAAATATGCAAAGCAAATCGTACTCGCTGGAGATTGGTGGCAAGCAGATGACGGCAGAGTTTACCGACTGGGCCGAGCAGGCACAGGGCTCGGTTATTTTGCGCTACGGCGACACCGCGGTGTTGGCAACGGCTGTCATGTCGCATCGTACACGCGACGACATCGACTACTTTCCTTTAACTGTCGACTTTGAGGAGCGCTACTACGCAGCCGGAGCAATTTTGGGCTCGCAGTATATTCGCCGCGAGGGCAGGCCCAGCGACGCGGCAATATTAAACGGTCGTATTGTTGACCGCACTATACGCCCCTTGTTTGCGCCGCATATCCGCAACGAGATACAGGTTGTACTAACAGTGCTTGCCCTAGGCGACGAAGACCCATCGCAGCTTGGTGTTAACGCCGCAAGCTTGGCACTCGCGACATCATCTATACCGTGGGGCGGCCCTGTAGCGGCCGTGCGCATTGGCAAACAAGGTGCCGGCGAAATGGTAGTTAACCCTACCTATGCACAGCGCGGAGCAGGAGAGACGACGCTTGATATTTTGGCATGCGGCAAAGACGGGATGATAAATATGATAGAGGTCGGTGCCAAAGAGGCCCTAGAGGACGAGATAGCTGCGGGCTTTGCACGCGCCGCAGACGAGCACAACAAAATTTTAGACTGGCAGAAGAAAATAATCCAAGAGATTGGGAAGACAAAAAAAGAAATGCCAAAGCCGGAACTTCCGGAGAGTTTGACTACCTTATACGCGAACGAGTTCGCCGGCCGCATGAATGCCGCCGTGTTTTGTGGCGCACCAAGCAAAGACGCCATACACGCGCTTGAGGACGAGTGGGTTGTGGCAGTGAAAGCGCTGAACAATCCCACAAAAGGGAGAGATGAACACGACCCCAACTCCCTTTTGCAGGATTCTTCAGCGCCCGTAAACATTGGAGTAGCAAAAAGATTTTTTGAGGATAAGGTAGACGAAGAGATACACCGTGGCGCGGTCGAGGACGGCAAGCGCGCCGACAACAGGCGCTTTGAGGAAGTGCGCCCGCTGTTTGCTAAGGCCGGCGGGGTCTCAACGATGCTCCATGGCTCGGGGATTTTTTATCGCGGAGGCACGCACGTGTTTACCGCGCTTACTTTGGGCGGCCCGGGCGACGGACAGATTATCGACACGATGGAGGAGCACGATGTTAAGCGCCGGTTTATGCATCATTACAACTTTCCGCCATACAGCAGCGGCGAGACGGGCCGCATGGGCGGCGTCAACCGTCGCGCCACCGGCCACGGTGCCTTGGCGCAAAAAGCCATAGAGGCAGTGCTCCCGAGCGCCGAGCAGTTTCCTTACACAATAAGGCTGGTGTCGGAGTGCTTTGCGTCTAACGGCAGCACCTCGATGGGCTCGACGTGCGCCTCGACCATTGCGCTTATGGACGGCGGCGTGCCGATAAAGGCACCTGTCGCTGGTATTGCAATGGGGCTTATGCTCTCGTCCAACTACGCGAGCGACAAAAAATATAAAGTGCTGACAGACATACAGGGCCCCGAGGACGAGTTTGGCGATATGGACTTTAAGGTCGCGGGCACGCGCGCAGGTGTGACAGCTGTGCAGATGGACATTAAGCTCGATGGGATTGCGGTGCCGATACTTGTCGAAGCTTTGGCGGGAGCTAAGGCCGCGCGCCTGCAAATTTTAGACGTTATTGAAAAAGAAATTGCCGCGCCACGCACAACTATTAGCCCTCGCGCACCTGAAATATTGTCGCTTAAAGTTAAGCCCGACCAAATCGGCCTGGTTATTGGCGGTGGCGGCAAGACTATAAACGGCATCCGCGAAGCAACCAAGGTTGACGATATTACTATAGAGGACGACGGCTCGGTGTTTATTACCGGCAAAGGCGGCAGCGCGCAAAAAGCCAAAGTAATGATCGAGGCGCTGGTAAAAGAGTACAAACCGGGCGAGGTTTACGACGGCGAGGTTACACGCCTTATGGATTTTGGCGCGTTTGTGCGCGTGGGCCCGGGCAAAGACGCCGAGGGCTTGGTGCACGTAAGCGAGGTGGCCCCGTTTAGAATCAACAAGATATCGGAGGCTGTGGCTGTAGGGGACAAAGTCCGCGTTATGATAAAGGAGATAGACGACAAGGGTCGCATCAACCTCTCGATAAAGATGGCTGACCCCGAGTTTGCTACACGCCTTGGATTAACACCATCTACCAATGCCCCCACAGACTCCCGACCCCACCGCCCCCACCAATAACAACACGCAGCCTGCCGCTGTAGCAGCTACCACCGAGCCTAAGGACACATTTATGCCAACGCCGGCCGCCCACCAAAGCGGCGCGGGGCACGTCGATTTTGACAAGCTGATACTTAAGCGCAAAGATGCGCCGTCTGTAGACTCGGCACAGCGCGTCAATGCAGGCGTGTTGTTTGACCAGGAGCAAAAGGCGGGCACCGCAGGATTATCCGACTCCGGGTACGGTGATTTGCCTGCTGGCAAATCACCTGAAGTTGCCGCGTCGTCACTTGGCAAACCCCCTCTGTCAGACAACCCCGCGGTGCCAAAGCCCGAGGCAACGCTAGTACGGCCGTTGCAAACTTACCAAGGCGATATCGAGAGCGTCGTAGGAGACAAAAAAGTGTCGGTTGTGTCTATTGCCGCGGCAGAAGCCGACAGACGCGCCAACTTGCCGCCGCAGGCCCTGCAGGCCGAAGAGATAGCCGCGCATGAGTCTAAGCCCAGGCTACTCCGCACCCTTGTTATTGGTGCGAGCGTGCTGCTGTTGGTGGCAGCGGGCGGCATCGGGTTTTATATTTTTGCCAAGCTCCAACCCGTGCCCATTGCGCAGCAGTCGCCGGCGCCCTTTATTTTGGTCGACGACACCCAGTCTGTAGCTATTACATCTAATGACGGACGCAGCAGCATTATGCAAATGCTCACTGCCGCACGCGACAACCTGTCGTTGTCGTTGGGGCTTGTCGAGCGCCTGCAGATAGTTAAACCCACGGCGGCAAACGACGGGACGCTCCAAGAGGTGGGGGCGCCGGAGTTTTTGCAGCTCTTAACGCCCAAGATCCCGCCGGCTTTAGTACGCACGCTAGAGCCGCAAATGTTGTTGGGCATACATAGCTACGACCAAAATCAGATGTTTATGATATTTAAAACCGACTCGTACGAGACGGCTTACTCGGGGATGTTGGCATGGGAGTCGACGATGCAGTCTGATCTGTCGCCGTTGTTTACCCGCACACCGGCGGTGCGGGCGGGGACTACTGTGACGCCGCCGGTAGTACCGGTCTTGGCCACAAGCACATCGACCACTACCACAAGCGTCGCATCCAGTACTGCAAGCACGAGCGCTACCGCCACGACAACCAGCAGTACGCCGGCGCCCGAGCAATTTTTTGTAGGAGACTTTACCGACCAGGTAGTTGTTAACCACGATGCGCGCGTTGTGCTCAACAAAGACGGCGACATACTCTTGCTGTGGACCTTCCTCGACCGCTCGACCATTGTCATTACGACCAACGACGCCACCTTGCGCGAGGTAATCTCGCGCCTCTCGCAAGCGAGCGTGATCTCGCTGCCGCAGGCGCAGTAAATGAAAACCGCCGGCATATGCCGGCGGTTTCTGTCTTGTCCGCCGTTAGGCGGACGGAAACAATGTCGGTAAGTCTACCTGATGGTGGCTCTGGTCGTTGATGTAGTTGCGGGTCTGATGCTCGTTGAGACCGACCGTC
>DASYIO010000120.1:0-5683 GCA_035997465.1 Minisyncoccota bacterium
CATAGATCTGCGACGCCATTAGATTCCACCCGAGGTACCGCATCACGATCTCAAGCTGTTTTAGATCCTCGTCGCGATAGATACGACGAGTGTTCTTGTCTCGGTCGGGCCCCAAAAGGCCTCGCTGCTCGAGCTTGTACAACATGGCTTGAGTGGTTTGGAATCTTTTGGCGATAGCGCTTACGGTACGCGAGGGGTCGTAATCGACAAGTGCCATGTCGTTCTCCATGTACCTGCGTGCCATATATAAGGTGGCCGCTTCCCGCACCCGTTCTACCATGGTAAAGTACTTCCGTGAAGTACGACCATAAAGCCATCGAAAAAAAGTGGCAAGAGCGCTGGGATGTCGCCCAAAGTTTTAAGGCATCAGACAGCCCCCGTCCGGACAAGAAGTTTTATATTCTCGACATGTTCCCATATCCGTCTGGAGACGGTTTGCATGTAGGCCACGTCGAGGGCTATACCGCAACCGATATTTACAGCCGCTTTAAGCGCATGCAAAGCTATGACGTCTTGCACCCGATGGGTTGGGACGCCTTTGGCCTGCCGGCCGAAAACTACGCTATTAAAACCGGTGTGCCGCCCCAACAGACAACCGACAAAGCCATCGATACTTTTCGCCGTCAAATAAAAGAGCTGGGGCTCTCCTACGACTGGTCGCGCGAGGTAGGTGCGCACACGCCCGAGTATTACAAATGGACACAATGGTTCTTTCTTTTTTTGTACAACAACGGCCTTGCCTACAAGCGCATGGCCAAGGTCAACTGGTGCCCTAAGGACCAAACCGTTTTAGCTAACGAACAAACAGTTTCGGAGTCCGGCGAAAAGGGCGTATGTGTGCGTTGTGGTACTAAGGTCATACAAAAAGACCTCGAGCAATGGTTTTTTAAGATAACCGACTTTGCCGACGCGCTTGTCGACGACCTCGACCAGGTAGACTGGCCCGAGTCTACAAAAATCAACCAGCGCAACTGGATAGGCCGCTCAGAGGGCGCCGAGATAGAGTTTGCTATTGCGGGCTCAGACCAAAAGATAAAAGTATTTACCACACGACCCGACACTCTGTTTGGCGCAACCTATATGGTTTTGGCGCCCGAGCATCAGCTGGTCCAGGATCTTAAAGACAGGATAGAAAACTGGTCTAAGATCGAGACGTATATAGAAGAGACAAAAAATAAGACAGACATAGACCGCGCCTCCGAGGGTCGCGAAAAGACCGGCGTCGAGCTTAAAGGCGTCAAAGCCATTAACCCCGCAAATAAAGAAGAGGTCTCGGTCTATATTGCCGACTACGTTATGGGTGGCTACGGCACCGGCGCCATCATGGCGGTCCCTGCGCACGACGAGCGCGACGCCGAGTTTGCCGCAAAGTTTAATATCCCGGTGCGCCGGGTTGTCGAGCCAGTTACGATGCAAACAGTGGGCTCGTCGGCGTTTAAACAAAATGATCCGTTTGTAGACAGCCACGGCGTCATCGTCTTTCTTAAGCATTGGGCTGAGGACAAATACATGGGGCTTAAATGGCGTGACGCCTCTGACTGGGGCACCCTACTTACCGGGGGCATTGACGAGGGAATGACCGGCGAGGACACCACCCGCAAAGAAATACTCGAAGAAACGGGCTACAAAAATATAAAGTCCTTACGCCAACTTACGACCATACACAGCAAGTATTACCATGTTCCCAAAAAGCTCAACCGCTTTGGCCATGCACCCGTGTTTGTAGTCGAGCTTGCAGACGGCGAGCGCGACACTGTTTCTGACGAAGAGCAGACCAAACACGAGCGTTTGTGGCTCTCTGTCGACGAGCTTAAAACTTTTCTTACCGCAGAGTCGCACCAGTTAGCGCTTAGCATCTTGCAGGGCAATCAATATACCGGCGCAGGCATACTTACCGACTCAGGCAAATTTACAGGCATGCAAAGCGAAGAGGCGAAGCAAAAGATCACCAAGTCTGTAGACGGCAGCATGGTCAAAACATACCGCCTGCGCGACTGGCTTATATCGCGCCAGCGTTACTGGGGTGCACCCATACCTGTGGTGTACGACCCCGAAGGCAAAGCGCATCCTATACCCGAAGAGCATTTGCCGTGGGTGCTACCAACCGATGTGGAGTTTAGGCCCACGGGCACCTCACCTTTGGGGCAGTCTAAAGAGCTCTTAGATAGGACCGAAAAAATATTTGGCAAAGGCTGGCGACCCGAGATAGACACAATGGACACCTTCGTGTGCTCATCGTGGTATTACTTTAGGTTTGCCGACCCGCACAACGCTCAGGAGTTTGCATCCAAAGATGCTCTACAAAAATGGCTGCCTGTCGATCTGTACATGGGCGGCGCCGAGCACACCGTGCTCCATTTGTTGTATGCGCGCTTCTTTACTAAAGCGCTGCAAAAACATGGCTACGTGTCTTTTGGCGAGCCGTTTAAAAAGCTCCGGCATCAGGGCATCATTTTGGCCGAGGATTCAACCAAAATGAGTAAATCTAAGGGCAACGTTATCAACCCCGACGACGTGATACGCGAGTACGGGGCAGACGCCTTGCGCATGTACGAGATGTTTATGGGCCCCATTGAGGCCATGAAGCCTTGGAGCACCAAAAATATAACTGGGGTAGCTCGTTTTTTAGAAAGGGTATACAGGCTCCAGCGCGCCGATGACGTCGTCGAGTTGCCCAATAATCATGTTTTGGCGCAAACTGTTAAAAAAGTTACCGAAGACATTGAGGCGCTCAAGCTCAATACCGCCATTTCCGCACTTATGATCCTGCTTAACGAGCTCGAGACCTTGCCCCAAGCGCCTCATGCGGCATACCACACCCTTATAACGCTCCTTGCCCCTTTTGCTCCGCATATGGCAAGCGAGCTTGCCGAAAAGCATGGCATCGATCTGTCGGTATGGCCTACATACGACGAGTCTAAGCTCGTGGCCGACAGCACAACCATCGCTGTACAAGTAAACGGCAAGGTCCGCGGCACTGTCGAGCTTGGTGTTAATGCTTCAGAATCGGACGCTTTGAATGCCGGGCGAGCAGTAGCGGGGAAGTGGCTCGATGGCAAAACAGAGCAAAAGGCCCTCTATGTACCGGGCAAGATCATCAATTTTGTCGTAGTTTGACAAAGTTGACCCTTTTAGTAGGCTGTGATATATTAGACCACACAAGCAATTACAAACATATGGCATCCATCCCGGACAAAACAGGTTTTAAGCCCAAGGCTATAGTCAAAAAGCTCTTGACCCACCTCCCCGAGCGCTCCAAGACGGTATTGGAGGCCCGTTTTGGTTTGGGTGTTTCTCCGGATCGAGTCACGCTCGAGGCCATAGGCAAACGCTACGGCATTACCCGCGAGCGTGTCCGCCAGATAGAAAACCACGCTCTGGGCGCTTTAAAAAAGTCTCCGGGCTTTAACCAGGCGCAAGAGGCTTTTCACGAGCTCGAGCGCATCATCGACAGTCTTGGCGGCATTGTCTGCGAGGACGATCTTTTGAACTTTATGACCAAGGATAAGTCGATGCAAAACCACATCTACTTCCTTTTGGTGCTTGGTGACCCGTTTAAATTTCGCAAAGAGGATGACGAGGTCAATCGTTGCTGGTACGTGGACGCCGAGTTGGCCGGCAAAGTCGAGGGCGCTCTTAAAAACCTCTACGCGGGCCTTAGCGACGAGGACCTCATACCCGAGGGCGAGATGATAGACCGTTTTCTTAAAGAGCTCCAGAGCATCAACGACAAGCACCGCAACGACGAGGTCTTGCGCCGCTGGCTTGCAATATCTAAAGGCATCGGCAAAAACCCGCTTGGCGAGTGGGGTCCTGCCAGCTCTCCTAATGTCAAAACCAAGGGCGTACGCGACTTTGCCTACCTGGCGGTCAAAAAGCATGGTTCACCGTTGCACTTCCGCGAGGTCTCGACCCTAATTGAAAAGATGTTTAACCGCGCGGCACACGTAGCCACGACCCACAACGAACTTATTAAGGACGACCGCTTTGTCTTGGTTGGCCGTGGCATGTACGCGCTTAAAGAGTGGGGCTACACCACGGGCGTTGTACGCGACGTTATCCGCGACGCACTGCGCAAACAAGGCCCTATGACTAAAGACCAGATAATCACCCAGGTGCTTAAAGAGCGCCATGTTAAGCCGGGCACCATCGTGGTCAACCTCCAAAACCAAAAATACTTTAAACGTGGCAAAGACAACAAGTTTACGCTGGTAAAGTAAAAATAAATTTCGTTTTTACTAACCTATAAGCCCGGTTACGCCGCCTACTATCCAGCGCAGCAACTCCCAGACAATATAGAGGTACAGGAGTATAAAAAAGCCCTGGGTCGCATAGGTGCGGTAATGCTCCTGGTGCTCCTCGTGCCAGTCCATAGTGACAACAAAAGAAAAGCCCGACAAAAATCCGCGCAAAAAGGTCAGCACTCCTATGGCGGCGACAAATGCAAAAATGTAGCCGACATACAGCATGGGGTGGGCAAAGACCGCATCCCAAAAGCCCTGGCCCACAGCATGGTTTAGGCTACTGAGGTTATTTTGCAAAGTGGCAAAGTTATCCATAGCTCCTCCAATTCCTTAGGTATAATAGTAGCATGGCAAGTGCAGGGGGCGTACCTTTTAAAGAAAAGCCCTGGTATAAAAAAGTTTTTTTGTTATGGACGCACGATGGCGCCCATTACATATCCGAGGGCGTAGTATATAACTGGTGTTTTGAGCCACTGGCCATTATGCCGGTCCTGCTTCTTGTCTTGATAGTTATCGCCGCAAACAGCGACCCAGAGGCGGTGTCGGGTACCTTGGCCATGGTTGTAGCTATATCGCCGGTGTGGCTCCCTATATACCTGGGTAGGTTCTTTTGGACCACATGGATACACTACATACGCTATATATTTTGGTTTAGCCAGGCGCATGTACTGTTGGAGGTGCAACTGCCGCCCGAGGTCGAAAAGTCGCCCCTGGCGATGGAGCTTTTTTTAACTGGTATATGGAACGCCGGCGGCGAGGGTACGTTTATTGCTCGCTTTTGGGAGGGTAAGTTTAGGGCCATTTTTAGCCTCGAGATAGTCAGCAACGAGGGCCAGGTTAAGTTTTATATCCACTGCCGCAAAGGTTGGCGCAACGTGCTCGAGGCCAAGCTGTATGGCCAGTACCCGGAGGCCAAGATTACCGAGGCCGACGACTATGTGGCCAAGCTGCCCTTTAATACTGACGAGTACAGTCTATGGGGTACCGAGTTTTCCAAGACGGACAACCCGCAAGCTTTGCCGGTTAAAACATATATCGACTATGCTCTCGACAAAAGCCCCGACAAGCCCGAAACAAGCGTCGACCCCCTAAGCAATTTGGTCGAGTTTTTGGGCCAGATAGGCAAGGGCGAGTATATATGGCTGCAAATAATTATGAAGGCTCGCAAAAAGGACGAGTGGTACGGCATATATCTTAGCGGCGACACATGGAAAGACTCTGCAGTCGCGGGCATAAAAAAGATAACTGAAAACGCAATAAAACGCGGCCAGGGTCTCCTTGAGGACGAAGCCGAACAAAAGAAGGTGGCTTCGCGCGGCGCAATGCTCCTTACCGGAGGGGAAAGGCTCCAGGTCGAGGCCATCGAGCGGCAGCTTACCAAAAATCTTTTTGAGTGCGGTATCCGTGGGATCTACCTTGGCAAAAACGAGCATTTTAAT
>DASYIO010000121.1:0-2100 GCA_035997465.1 Minisyncoccota bacterium
TAGTGCTCGACCGCGCGCCCGAGCACACCGCCACCGGCGGCAATGCGGTTATGAGCCAGTTCTTTAATTGGCTTAATGCCAACGCGCCGCAATATTTGCAGTAACTTGACACTGCCCATAATTCGGCTACACTTACCGCACGTCACCACTCCCGCAAGGGAGTGATTTAAGTGAAAACCCCAAAACTATTATGGAAGAAATGATGTCACAGGAGAAGTTTGAGGAGCTTACCCAAGAGCTCGACGAGTTGCGCACAACCCGCCGCAAAGAGGTCGCCGAGCAGCTTGAGTATGCCCGCTCGTTGGGTGACCTAAGCGAGAACGCCGAGTACCAGGAGGCGCGCGAGATGCAGTCTGCTGTCGAGGAGCGCATCCAAAAACTGGAGGCCATTTTAAAGAATGCAAAAATTGTTAAGGCCGGCAAGAGCGAGGGTGGCGGCATGGGCTCGACCGTAACCGTGCAAAAAATAGGCGGCGAGGACAAACACACCTACACTATTGTGGGCGCCGAAGAGGCCGACATTATAAAAGGCAAAGTCTCGTACCACTCGCCGCTAGGCGCTGCGCTTTTGGGCAAAAAAAAGGGAGACGACTTTTCGTTTAACACCCCGCGCGGAGTGCAAAAATATAAGATACTCAAGGTTGAGTAGGGGCCCAAAAAATTAACAACCCTGTCTCGCGCGAATGCGAGTCAGGGTCGTTTTTGCATGGGACTTGAGGCAGTCCTGAGCGGGAGTCTAATCGTAGAGCTGGCGGCTGAAGCCAAACTTGATCGCCACAGCGGCCTTGCGGTCTGTGTTGACGATCATGCCTCCAAGCGTAGAGCGCGCGTCGTCGATCATCGAATAATCGACACCGAGCTTGGCGGTCCAGCGGCGCTGGAACTGCCACTCGGTCGCGGCCCCAAGGCGGGTGACACCCACGAAGTGCTTGGCGGTCGCACCCCAGTAGGAGTCAGTGATTGACGCCGCGCCGAAAAGTGCATACCCGTAGGTATAGAACCTTCCGAGTGCGATGCCGCCCTGTACGCCCCCGGTCAGAGTGCCGTTTGTTTGGTAGGTCGAGTTGCCCGGCATGGCCGAGACTGGCCCGCCGCACAACTCAGCCATTGGGCCGAACACGAGCATGCCCTGCTGGAAGCGGTAGGCCGCTGATCCGCAGATGTGGAACCCGGACATGTTCGCCTTGTCGATGGTGGTACCGTCGTCGACGGCGATTGTCGAATTCCAGGTCGGACGCATAAAGTCGACTCCTGCCCAGAGCCCACTCCACTTGATCGGCTCGAAGATCCGGAGATCAGCCGACGCTGCGGTGTGGACAGGGAAGAAGCTCGCAAGAATCGGGAAGACTGTTGCGAGGACGAAACGAGCGAATGCGATGCGCATGATGGAGGAACTCCCGGGTTAAAGCGCTGGTCGCGCTGTTGTCGGCTGCCTGTCCCCATGGACAAAAGGCAGTATCTAGTACCTAATATGCAGTATAATCTATTTTAAAGGTTTTGTCAAGTAGGGGTGGGGGTAAGTCCAAAAAGCCTTATTTGAAAGTATAAAAACAGTAAGCCCCCCGACGCGCGAAGCGTGGGGGGACCTGATCGAACCGAGTCCGACCTTGATTGACCACGCCCGGAGGCGGGGTCAGAAGCGGTAGTTGATGGCAGTGCGCAAGAAGATCTCCTTCAGGCCATCGCTGGTCCAGCTATTGAACTTGCCGAAGGTCGGATCTGCGGACGCGTACTGGAAGCGCTGCGAGCCGAGGTCGGAGTAGATGCCTTCCAGCTTCGCCGACCAGTTGCCGGCGAAGGCGTACTCGACGCCGAGGCCTGCCGCGTAGCCCACAGCCCAGCGAGTCTCCTTCGTGCTCAGGGATGAGCCAGGGCCGAAGTTGGAGACATTTTCGATTTGAAGCTGTGTCACAGCCAAACCGCCGGTGAGGTAGACGAGAAAGCGGTCCGTCACCGTGACGCCCAGGCGCGCCATGGTCGTGTTGAGCCACGGCGTCTTGACCGAGTTCGTATAGTTGAACCCCGGCCCGCAGATGCTCGGGTCGCACGAGACTTGGGTCAGGCTGTAGACACCGCCCTTGTAGCTCGTGCTGTTCTCGA
>DASYIO010000122.1:0-39923 GCA_035997465.1 Minisyncoccota bacterium
AACTCTGGGTCCGAGGCCAACGAGGTAGCTGTACTCCTGAGCAAGCAAAAAACTGGCCGTAGCATTGTTGTCGCTTCGAACCTGGCTCACAGCTCGGTGTCGTATGCAGCCAAAAAGTTTGGCTCTAAGATCGAATCTTTCGATGTCGACCAAAAGACTTTTCAAGTCTCCAATAAAGATCTTATCGAATTCCTAAAAAAACAAGGCAAGCGGGTGGCTATGCTCAACGTGGTGTACGGTACGACACAGTTGGGCACGAGTGAGGATTTTATCCTAGACAAACAAGTTCAGAAGTTATGCAAAAAGCAGGGCATTTGGGTTCATATTGACGCTGCTTTTGGCGCTTTGTATCTCAATAACGGCATTGTGCCTAAGCAGTGGCGGGCGGCTTTTGCTCTTGCCGATTCGGTCACTGTGGATGCTTACAAAATGGCCGGGCTCCCAACATCGGGGGCCCTGTTTTTGAAACATGACAGCTACAAAGCGCTACTAGACCAAGAAGTAACGTATTTTAAAGGTACAACCACTGCACTGGGCACTACGCGCAGTGTGCTGTCTGTCGCAACTTCGCTGGATTTGTTTAAAAAACTTAAGGCTGCCGGATTGCGCAAGCTCGCACAAGAGCAAAATCGCAAGGCCGACTATGTCCGCCGTGAGCTTACAAAGCAGGGGAAGGAATTGTTTGTAGATGACGGTTCCATAATCGTAGTCATAAAAGTTTCTAACGAAAAGATTCTCGACCAAAAACTGCGGTCACTGAAAAAGAAAGGATTTGACCTCTCCTCCGTAAAGATGCAAACGTCTAGATATAGTCTTTATGGCCTACGCCTTACCTTGACCACAAAACCCGAGACTAACTGGGCCACTATAAAGAAGTTCGTAATCGCGTGTAAAACTATCTAATATGGAGCCGATTATTTTATTTGAGGACGACCAGCTGTTGGTGGTCGATAAGCCCACGGGGATGATCGTCTACCCCGATGGCAAGCACGATTACCCGGCCCTTTCGGCTTGGTTAGAAAAAAAGTTGGGCGAGGGGAACTTTCATTTTGTGCATCGCATCGATCGCGAAACATCCGGTGTGCTGTGCGTTGCCAAAACCGCAGAGGCGTTTGAGTTTATAAAAGAGCAGTTTAAAAACCGCGAGACCAAAAAGACGTACCGCGCGTTTGTGCACGGCACGTTTAAAGAAGAGCGGGGGATAATTGACAAGCCCATAGGTAGTAGTCGCGGGGGCTCGGGCCCGCGCTCGGCCAAACTTTCCTACGGCGTGCAGCGCGATGCCACCACTATGTATAAGGTGCTTAAAAGCCAGGCTTACGAGGCGGACACCCAAGAGCCTGTGTCGTATGTCGAGGTGTTTCCTAAAACCGGCCGCACCCACCAGATACGCGTGCACTTTGCCTCTATTGGCCGCCCTATACTGGGCGATAGGCTTTACGGCACAGGCCGCCCCAACTTGCTGGGGTTTGAGAGGCTCGCCCTGCATGCGCTTTCGCTGTCGTTGACCCACCCCAACGGAGAGGAAATGACCTTTAAGGCGCCGCTCCCGCCGGATTTTGTTGCCGCAGAAGGGCAATTGCGGAGCGCCTAGGCTTGTGTTAAAGTCTTTGAGCAATGCAGAAATCGGCAGTCAAAACCTCTACGGTAAATATGGCAGAGCGCAAAACCCTGGGACTCCGCTCGGGGGATACGGTCCGCGTCTGGCAGAACATTGTCGAGCTTAAACAGCAAAAAGGCGCCAACAAAAAGGAGGTGACGACTAAAAACGTCCGCCGCCAGGCGTTCGAGGGCCTTGTCTTGGCCGTTAAGCACGGCACCGAGGCAGGGGCTACTTTTACCGTACGCAAAGTATCCCAGGGCATCGGGGTAGAGAAGATCTTTCCTTTATACTCGCCGATGATAGACAGCGTCGAGGTGTTGCGCCGCACGCGCACGCGCCGCGCCAAGCTCTACTTTATCCGCGACAAGGCTGCCCGCGACCAAAAGCGCGCTATGCGCCGCCAGCTTGCCGTCGAGCCCCGCGCTATTGTTGAAGATGTTTTGGCCGAGGAGCCTGCAGCCGAGGCTCCCCAAACTACCGAATCTGCGGTAGAGTAATTTTTGTCCCGCGCTCGCGGGTCCCCATCTGCCCAGGTGGCGAAATTGGTAGACGCACTACCTTGAGGTGGTAGCTCCCGCAAGGGATTGGAGGTTCAAGTCCTCTCCTGGGCACCAAAAACCTGCGCTATAGTGTGCGCATGGATACTTTTTTCAAAATCCTGCTGGTGTTCGTGCCGCTTACTATTGGTGCGGAGTTTGCGGGCGTCTCACCGGTCCTTGTCTTTTTTTTGGCGGCAGTCTCAATCATCCCCCTGGCTAAATTTATCGGCGAGGCAACCGAGGAGCTTTCTTCGCGGACCAACCCGGCAATCGGCGGTCTCCTAAACGCGACGTTTGGCAACGCGCCCGAGCTTATCATCGGGCTTTTTGCGCTCAACGCGGGGCTTGTCGAAGTGGTCAAGGCATCTATTACCGGCTCGATTGTGGGCAACTTGCTGTTGGTGTTGGGCGGAGCGATGTTTGCAGGCGGTTGGGGCAAAGACAAACAAAACTTTAACCGCACCGGAGCTTTGGCGGGCGGCTCGACGCTTTTTTTGGCGGTTATCGCACTTGTGGTGCCGGCGATATTTGTCATTACCGCGCCTGGTGTAGGAGACCAAACGGTCGAAAATCTAAGTGTCTTTGTGTCGCTGGCGCTTTTGTTGATGTACGGTGCAAGCCTTATCTTTAGCCTCCATACGCATAAACATTTGTACGTCGAGTCCGAGGTCGCCAAGTTTGAGCCCAAGTGGAGCCTGGCTAAAAGTATCGGCGTGCTGCTTGTGGCAACGCTTGCTGTCGCATGGGTTTCCGAAATTTTGGTGGGCTCGATAGAGCCACTGGTAGCAAGTTTTGGCTGGACCCAGCTGTTTGTGGGCGTTATCTTTGTCGCGATAATCGGCAATGCCGCCGAGCACTACTCGGCCATCACTGTTGCTCTTAAAAACCGCATGGACTTAGCGCTCGGCATTACCATAGGCTCTGCGGCACAAATCGCGATGTTTGCCGCTCCTGTGTTGGTGCTCGCAAGCCTCGCCCTTGGCCACCCAATGAATCTTGTCTTTAATCTTTTTGAGCTTGTGTCCATTGTCGTGTCTGTGCTCATCGTCAACATGATAGTGCAAGACGGCGAAAGCAACTGGCTCGAGGGCGCCCAACTGTTGGCCGCGTACGTCATTGTGGCGCTCGCGTTCTTCTTCCACCCCTAAGGCAAACATGGTATAAATCGGGCTATTGGTGGCTGTAGCTCAATTGGTAGAGCCCTGGTTTGTGGTACCAGTTGTTGTGGGTTCGAGTCCCATCAGTCACCCCAAGTAACACCAAGCACATATGACAAACAAAACCGGATTTTGGGCGGAGTTTCGCAATTTTGCCGTCAAAGGCAACGCGTTTGACCTGGCGGTCGCGGTTGTCATAGGCAATGCGTTTTCGGCGGTCATAAACTCATTGGTGGGGGACATCATCACGCCTTTCCTTGGTCTTATTACCAACCATGTCGATTTTAAGACGCTTACGTGGCAGCCCTACGCGGGGCTGGCGGTCAAATACGGGGCTTTTTTGCAGGCCGTGTTTAACTTCTTTATCATCGCCCTGTCTATCTTTTTGGTCTTTAAACTTATCTCTACTATGCGCAAAAAGCTCTTTCATCGCGGTGAGGACGCCGTGCCGCCTGCAGAAAAGCCCGCGCAAGAGAGGCTTTTGGAGGAGATACGCGATATACTAAAGGGCGATGCTAAAGAAACTCGAGTTTAGCCCGTCTATATCGATACTTGTGGCCGGTGTGCTTATTGCCGGCGCTATAGTGTTTGTAAATTTGCGACCCAGCTCTGCCGACGCAGACGCCGCGCTACCCGCAAGCGCAAACGTACCCCCGCCCGCCGCCACCGACCATATCATCGGGAGTCCGACAGCGCCCATTGTGCTTATCGAGTACAGCGACTTTCAGTGCCCGTACTGCTCGCTTGTATACCCGACCATTAAAAAGATAATCGACGATAGTAATGGCCAAATAGCCTGGGTGATGCGCAACCTGCCTCTGGACAGTCTGCATCCGGAGGCGCGCCCAGCAGGATTGGCGGCCGAGTGCATCGCCGAGCAAAAGGGCAATGACGGATGGTGGGCCTTTGCCGACGACATTTTTGGCAACCAGCAAGACCTGGGCCAGCCGCGCTATTTGGCGCTGGCACAAAAGTTGGGCGTCAATATGGCGCAATATCTGTCGTGCGTATCGAACAAAAAGTACAACGATAAGCTCGACACACAGTCAGGCGAGGCGTATGCCGCCGGGGCGCAGGGGACGCCGTACACGGTGGTCTATGGTCACGGGGTCAGTGTGCCGTTGTCGGGCGCTTTGCCAGCCGCGCAGTTTAACGCGGTAATCAAAGCGGTACAGGCGCGTCAGTAACCAAACGGGGCTATTAACTAGTAATTCATCTTTTATTTTATGTGGTTTGAAGATATCCAAGTTCGCAGGGCGGTGCGCGTAGTATTGTGGCTTTTAGTAGCGCTCATGGCAGCCGCGCTTATTTTTGTACTAAGCTCATTGCGATATGTAGGCGCGGGGATAACGCCGGGTAACACCATAAGCGTCTCGGGCTATGGCGAGTCATACTCTACGCCAGATATTGCAACCTTTAGCTTTAGCGTCGTGTCAGAAAAGTCGACCGTCGCCGCAGCGCAGAGCGATGCGACCGCCAAAGCCAACGCCACGCTTGCCTACCTTAAGTCGGCCGGCGTAGCAGACAAGGACATCCAAACCAGCGGCTACTCTATCAACCCGCAGTACGACTATATGTCCACCGCTTGCGTAAACGGCAACTGCGGCAGTGGCCGTCAGGTTTTGCGCGGTTACGAAGTGCGCCAAAGCACCACGGTTAAGGTGCGCGACACCTCTAAGGCAGGCGACATACTCGCAGGCATAGGCGACAAGGGCGCCACCGAAGTGTCGGGCCTGCAGTTTACGTTCGACGACCCACAGCAGGGCCAGGTTGAGGCGCGTGGCAAAGCTATTACCGATGCTAAGTCTAAGGCCAACGAGCTTGCTAAAGAACTTGGTGTATCGATTGTCCGCGTAGTCTCGTTTAGCGAGTCTGCGGGCGGCACCCCGACCCCAATGTACGCCAAGCTCGACATGGCGGCCGGTTCGGCTGTGGCCCAGTCGGCCCCCGATATTTCGGTAGGCCAAAACAAGGTCACAGACAACGTCTCGGTTACTTACGAAATCCGCTAGCCTTGCTTTTTGCAGGTTTTAGGGCATAATAGAAGAGGCGTTAAACAGAGCGGCCCGGAATTTCTTCTTCAACCGAAACGAGGTCGCTATGCACAAAATGTATCTGTTCCTGTCTCGGCGCACTGGCAAGATACAATTCCAGCTTATGACAGGTCCTGATGACGAGGCGGCGGCGTGGGCCGCCTTGGCGAAAATCAGCAAAAACACAGTCGATCATCAAAAGAATATCTCAAGGCTTGTCTTTTCTCCGGGGTGTCTGAAACGGTCCCTGAGAGCGGTCCTGAGAGCGCGACGCTAGCCATCCGAGGAGCCATCCAACGGGTGGCTTTTCGATTGTTTGACGCTTCCGGAAAAGAGGAGTACTGTAGGGAAAAGGCCCGGGAGGGCTTTTAAAATTGCCAAATTTACATTATGTGGAACTACTTTAGAGACGTCCGAGCCGAAATGAAGCATGTCAGCTGGCCTTCGCGCCAGGTCACTATTACCTACACGGCCGTTGTGGTGGGCGTATCTGTCGCCACTGCGGTATACCTTGGCCTGCTCGACTACGTCTTCCGCCTTATTATCGAAAAGATAATTTAATCTCCTATGTCCAAACAAGACACATCGGTCGGGCGCGCCTGGTACGCCATCCACACTTACGCAGGCTACGAAAACGCCGTGGCGCGCAACTTGCGCCAGCGCATCGAGTCGCTGGGCCTCTCTGAGAAGATATTTCAGGTAATAGTGCCGACAGAAAAGACCATAAAAATTAAGGGCGGCCGTAGGGTAGAGGAGGAGGAAAAAGTTTACCCGGGCTATGTCTTGGTAGACATGATAGTAGACGACCAGTCGTGGTACGTCGTGCGCAACACCCCGCGCGTCACCGGCTTTGTGGGCTCGGGCGTTAACCCGGTGCCGCTTAAGCAAGACGAGGTAGACACACTGCTTGGCCGCATGCAGGCGACCGAGGGCAGCGTTAAGCACTCTATCGATCTTTCGGCCGGAGACTCGGTTGTCATTGTCGATGGGCCATTTAAGGACCTCGACGGCAAAGTGGGCGAGGTAGACGAGGCTCGCGGCAAGGTTAAGGTCTTGGTGGCGATGTTTGGCCGCGAGACGCCGGTAGAACTCGACTTCTTGCAAATAAAGCGAATCTAATCTATTCTGCGGAAACTTCCCAGGAAAAAGTCCTCGGGTCGTCCCTCTTGGGGACATCCACCAGACTATTTTCCTGAAAAGTTTCCGCGACATCCAACATGGCCAAAAAAATAGTCAAAAAGATCAAAATTATAGCCAACGGCGGCGCAGCCGCTATGACCCCTGCGATGGGTCAGGTGTTGGGCCCGGCTGGCATCAACATCGGCGAGTTTATCAAGCGCTTTAACGAGGCGTCTAAGGACATGCGCGGCGACCTGGTGCCGGCCGTCATATCGGTGTTCGAGGACCGCACCTACGACTTTGTGCTTAAAACTCCTCCTGCGTCCTCGCTCATACTTAAGGCCCTTGGCAAAGAAAAGGGGAGCGGCAAGCCCAATACTGTTAAGGTTGGCACGCTTACCAAAGCACAGGTAAAAGAAATTGCCGAAAAGAAGATGCGCGACCTGAGCGCCCACAACATAGACGAGGCGGTCAAGATAATCTCTGGCACCGCGCGCTCGATGGGGGTCGACGTGAAATAAGGAACGTCGCTAAACAATTTAAAATCACGAGCGCCCGCGGCAGAGATGCCGCGGGCGCTTTCGGTCAGCGGAAATAATTTACGACCCGAGTTGGGTAAGGATCTTGCGCGCGATGGACCATCACGCGATCGTGTAGACCGAGTCTCCAACCGGACTCATCGAACTTAGGAAAGAACCGGTCGCCGCCAGCGCCCACGTCGACCTTGGTGAGGTAGATGCGGTTGGCGCTCGGGAGAAAGTCTCGATACACTCTTTCTCCGCCGATGACGCAGACCTCTTGTGCGTCTTGGGTCATCGCGAGCGCTTCCTCTGGCGTCTTCGCGACCACGCAGTTGGAGTGGATGACGAGTTCTGGGCGGCTTGTGATGACGATCTTCTTTCTCCCGGGCAGAGGCTCGCCGTCTGTTTGAGGTAGAGACAAGTAGGTCTCCATCCCCATAATGAGCGGCTTGTTGCGTGTCAGAAGACTGAATTGCCTCATATCGCTTGGGATGCGCTCCCAAGGGATCTTTCCTTCGTTGCCAATGGCCCAACTGGGGTGAGCCACAGCGGCTATCAAGCTGATAATCGGCATGGCGTCACCTTTCATGTACGTGCCTCAAAAACTATACCGAACACCTGACCTTTTGCATAACACTGTTTGGCGTGGCACTATGGCGGCGGGAGAACCATCAACCAGTGGCCGTCCGGCCGGGAGAGAAATATGAATCAGGTGCCCAAAGCGAGCCTTGCCTGGCTAGACTTTATTTTTGCGGTCGGATTGTTCAAAGTTGAGCAGGATTGGCTCCGGCGTCATACGGCGGAGCCGCGTCCCACTCCGCTGGCTGCCGATGATGTGGCGCTCGAATTCGGCCCCCATCGACTGTCCTCGCATGCGTTGTGGGCAGAGTTGGACGAGCGTGGTCAGGACCATTACTGGTTCCAGATCCTCAGGGTGTGGACCTTTGCTCATCAGTCGGGTGCGTTTCCGGAGTATCTCAACAAGGCAGTCCCGAGTCTCGGAGAAGGCAGGTCCAAGCACGTAAGCCGGGGTCTGGGGGCCCTGTTGAAAGAAAAAGCCCTTCGTAACTCGGACATGTCCAGCCGCTCGATCCTAACCTGGATCGAAAACAGCGGCGAGCATTTGTCTCGTTTTAGCCCTGACTTAGCGGAACGATTCTTCAACGTCACCGAGCAAAGGGGCTGGCGGTCTTGCCGAACTGATACGCTTGCACGCGACATCTATGTGTTGGCGATCGCTAACGGCCCCACTGCCATGCAATCCGATGTCTTTTGGGTCGGGTACGAAGGGTCGCTCGCGGGAGTGCGTCGTGACTGCCATCTGGGGCCCGAGCTCTCGCGCATCAAAAAGAGCGAAAAGGCTCAGTAGCAAGCTACTGAGCAAACTACGTAGGTGCGTACGTGCTTCACCTGCCGAAAAGGGCGTCCGCGAGGGCGCCCTTTTTCTTTAGAGCTCTTTCTGTATACTCGCGTATGGATGTCCTCGGTTTGAAGGAATTAGATCATGACCGAAGTTCTCGCTTGGGTACCGGATACTGATCCGGACGTTCTGCGGCGCATGTTTCGCAGGAAGCTTGCTCCGGGCTATGCGCGCCCGAGTCACCTCGACACAATAGCCAAGCAGGCCATCGTCATCGGTGAGCGCTCGACCTGTATGTGGTATGAGGTCGGTGCGGTCATCTTTTCGGGCAACATTGTGCTGTCGAGCGGCTACAACGGCGCTGCGGCCGGCGATGTTGACCCGCGTTACGCGGGGTGCGCGCGGGTAGTCGACGGCAAGCTCCAAGAGGGCAAGGGCCTGTGTCGCGGCTCGCACGCCGAGCTCAACGCCATCGGTAACCTGTCGGCTGGCACCATGGGCCTTACGGACTTACAGATGATGGTCACTCTCCACCCTTGCTACAACTGTGCCAAGCAAATCCGCAACAAGGGCATCAAGCACCTCCACTACATCTGGGAGTACGGACGCGAGGAGGGTGTGACGAAGTACTTACAGGATGGCGGGGTACAGGTTGGGCGCTACACCTCGCAGCACCTTGAGGAGTGGATTTCGCACAATGGATACCACTCTGTGGGTGTGAACTCCACGCTCTGATCCTGGGCTTTAGTCGAGCTCCTACGGCCCGCGGTTGCTTCGGCAATCGCGGGCCGGATCTTTTTGGTACACTTAGCCGCATGTACGAATCCGTCGGCAAACAGGACAAAGAGGTATACGCCTCGCTTATGGGCGAGGAGGCACGCGAGCATGATGGCTTAGAGCTTATACCGTCTGAAAATTATGTTTCTAAGGCTGTGCGCGAAGCGTCGGGCTCTATTTTTACTAACAAATACTCCGAAGGCTACCCGGGCCGCCGTTACTATGGCGGGCAAGAGTTTACCGACGAGGTCGAGCAAATCGCTATCGATCGCGCCAAAAAACTTTTTAACTGCGACCATGCCAATGTGCAGCCCTTGGGTGGTGCTAACGCCAACATCGCGGCGTACTTGGCGTGGCTAGAGCCGGGAGACACCATCATGGGCATGGACCTAAGCCACGGCGGACATTTAACGCACGGGCACCCCGTTACCTACATGGCCAAGCTGTTTAACTTTGTGCGCTACAAGATGAAAGACGTCGAGACGGGCGAGATAGATTACGATGCTATGCGCGCGCTTGCAAAGGAGTCTAGGCCCAAAGTAATTATGGCAGGGTACTCAGCTTATAGTCGCGAGCTTGATTACGCAGCTATAAAGTCGATAGCCGACGAAGTGGGCGCGGTTGCGATGGCCGACGTGGCCCACATTGCCGGGCTTATTGCCGGCGGCGTGCTCAAAAATCCTTTTGACTACGGGTTTCAGGTCGTTACGACGACAACGCACAAAACTCTGCGCGGGCCGCGCGGCGGGCTTATCTTAAGCAAGGGCATAGTTGGCAATCCGCTCAAAGCTCCAGAGAAAACTATCGAAAATTTGCCCACGCTTATCGACCGGGCCGTTTTTCCGGGGCTCCAGGGCGGGCCGCACATGCACCAGGTGGCCGCCAAAGCTGTAGCGTTTGGCGAGGCTCTAAACCCAAAGTTTAAAGACTATGCCGCGCAGATACTTAAAAACGCCAAAGCGATGGAGTCGGTTTTTGCTAAGGCGGGCGTGAGGATGCTTGGCGGCGGCACCAGCAATCATCTTATTTTGGCCGATGTGTACGGCTCTTTGGGGGTAGAGGGCAAGGATGCCGAAGAGACTCTTAACAAGGTAGGTATTACGCTCAATAAAAATACCATCGCCGACGATATGCGCCCGCCGTTTAACCCCTCCGGCATACGCTTTGGCACGCCGGCTATTACAACGCGCGGATTTAAAGAGACCGAGTGCACACGCGTTGCCGAGCTTATGCTCGACGCACTTCAAAACAAAGGAGATGCGACAAAGCTCGACGCTATTTCTGCTGAAATTAAAGCTTTGGCTCAAAAGTTCCCTATACCCGAATTTTTCATCTAAGAGGGTACAATGTGCCTATGGCGTTTCGGGATACTAAAATATTTAAGTGGTGGGAGAAGTACGAGCATCACTTGGGCGTGGGCGCGCTTGTTGTGGGCTTTGCCTTTGATGTTATTTTGGCCAAACGGCCCGACAGCCTGACCGACCACGTACTTCTTTTAACGTACCTCACCATAGCGGGAGCTATCATTATTTTGCTTAACCGTCGACAGATGCTCAAAAAAGAGCAGGCGCATTCGGCAGAGCCGCTGTTTTTGCTTTTGCTGCTACAGTTTTGCTTTGGAGGTTTGGCAAGCAACTTTTTGGTGCTCTACGGTAAGAGCGGGACCTTTACCGTCGATATTTTGTTTTTAGGATTTTTGGTGGCGCTGGTGTTTGGCAACGAGTATTTGCGCAACCGCTACGCGCAGCTGCGGTTTAATGTCGGCGTCTACTACCTTTTAATACTCACGTACTGTGTTATTGCCGTGCCCGTGTTTATAACGCACACCATTGGCACATGGGTGTTTTTGCTCTCGGGCTTACTAAGCCTGGGCGTTACGGCCATATTTCTTATCCTGCTATTTTCTATCGTGTTTCGCGGCAAAGAGACGTCTAAGTTGTTTGGTGTTGCAACACTCGTGCTCTCGATATTTCTTGTCTTTAACATTTTGTACTTTCTCAACATTATCCCGCCGGTACCGCTGTCACTTAAAGACATAGGTGTCTATCACTCGCTGCTTAAGCGCTCGGACGGCAACTACGTGGCGCTGTACGAGCCTAGTCCTTGGTGGCAAATATGGCGCGACACCAACGAGCGCTACACGCTGGGCGCGGGCGAAAGCGCGTTTTGTTTCTCCTCGGTGTTTGCGCCGACCAACCTCACTGTGCCTATTTATCATCGGTGGGAGAAGTACGACGAAGCAGACAAGCAGTGGGACACTCAGGCGCTTGTAACATTCCCCATAGCGGGCGGGCGCGACCAGGGCTACCGCGGCTACTCGGTCAAGTCGGCACTGACGCCCGGCGAGTGGCGCTGTGATGTGGAGACCGAGCGGGGGGCCTTGATAGGCCGCAGCGATTTTACAGTTGTTAACGCAACCTCGACCCCGGCGCTTAGCCAGAGGACGCTGTAAGTGATATGCAAGCATATCACCTGCACTCGCTCGAAATCAAAAGTTAACTTTTGTTTACTCGCTCGCTTGGTGATAAATTAGACTACATGCAAGGCAAGATCCATAAGGCGGTCGCAGATGCGCTCAAGAGCCTCGGGGCAGGCGAGGCAGCATTTGTTGTCGAGCGCCCGCGCAGCATGGAGCACGGCGACTATGCCACCAACGCCGCCTTGGTGGCTAAAGTAGACGCGCAAACTTTGGCCGACAAGCTCAAAATAGATGGTGTTGAAAAAGTAGAGGTAGTGGGCAAGTTTATAAACTTTTATCTTTCGCGCCAAGAACTTGTCCCTAAAGAGCAAAACATCCCACAGTTGTATGCTGGCAAAAAAGTGATGGTTGAGTATACCGACCCCAACCCGTTTAAAGAGTTCCACATCGGACACTTAATGAGCAATACAATAGGGGAGGCAATCGCGCGACTTTTTGAAACATCGGGGGCCGATACGGTGCGCGCTAATTATCAAGGAGATGTAGGCGCACACGTGGCGAAAGCTATCTGGGGTAAACAACAAAAGCTTGATGCGTTGTGGGGCGAAGCGTATGTGTACGGCTCTGACCAATACGAGGCTCATAAAGATGAAATAGATACTCTTAACAAAACGATTTACGAAAAGAGTGACGTTGCGGTAAACACCTTATATGACGAGGGGCGCGCACAGTAGCTTGAGCGTTTTGAAGAGATTTATAAAAAACTCGGCACAAAGTTTGAGTATTATTTTTTTGAAAGTCAGGTCGGGCCCATTGGTTTAGAGTTGGTTAAAAAGCATCCCGAAGTCTTTACCGAAAGCGAAGGCGCCATCGTCTTTAAGGGAGAGGACGTCGGTCTGCATACGCGGGTATTTGTTAACAGCAAGGGCTTACCTACCTACGAGGCTAAAGAGTTGGGGCTGGTTGAAGCAAAAAAAGAAAAAGGTAATTTTGACCTATCGCTTACTGTGACCGCCAACGAAATAAGCGAGTATTTTAAGGTTGTGCGTGCAGCGGCTGAAAGAATATTTCCTGACCTTGAGGGCAAAATGCAGGCGCGCTTCCATGGCTTCCTTAAGCTCACCACGGGCAAAATGTCTTCGCGCAAAGGCAATGTTATTACCGGCGAGTCTTTGCTTGCCGACTTGACCGAAGCTGCTAAAGGCAAAATGGAGGGTAGGGAGTTGAAGGATGTCAACAAGACCGCCGAGCAGATTGCAGTGGGCGCAATTAAATACGCCGTACTTAAACAGGGGAGCGGGCGCGACATCATCTTTGACCCCGAAAAGTCTTTGTCGCTCGAGGGCGACTCGGGTCCGTACTTGCAATACGCGCGTGTACGCGCCTTATCGTTATTGGAAAAGGCCAAAGAGGCCGGCGTTGCGGCTGGCACAGACGATGCGCCCGCAGAGGCGAGCGCGCTTGAGCGCGTGCTCGTGCACTACTCTGAAGCTGTTGAGCGGGCGGCAAAAGAAATGGAGCCGCACTATGTTACGACCTATTTAACCGAGCTGGCATCGGCCTTTAACTCCTGGTACGCAGGCGGCAAAGTCATAGGCGGAACAAGTCCGCACTACGGTGTCTTTTTGGTAGAGGCGTTTGAAAAAACAATGTCCCAGGGTCTGCAGGTCTTGGGCATCCCCGCACCCGAGGAGATGTAGAATGGTTGTATGGAATATCTACATCCGCTCGGTATCCTCCTGACGCTGGCTGGAGCTCTCGTTGCTTCTCTTAGCATAGTCAACCCCACTCGGATTGTCCCAAAGGGCAAGAATTTTAGTTCTCAAACCAAAAAATGCTTACTGATCATCGGGGTTTTAATGATTGCCGTTGGTCTTGCGCTTGCGCTATTTGCCGCCCGGTAGGCTTTGTTTTAGGCCATTAAAACCGCTATAGTTAAGAAGTTATGGACGACCCGAAGCAGGGGGGCGAGGTTAATGCTCCTAAAGTCAAAAGCGAGACTGTTTTGCGCGAGGAAGAGATCCTCGCCTTTTGGAAGCAGGACAAAACTTTTGAAAAGTCTCTTACAAAGTCCGCGCCCAAGGGAGAGTTTATCTTTTACGACGGCCCACCGTTTGCCACTGGCCTGCCGCACTCGGGCTCTCTTCTTTCCTCCGTCATTAAAGACGTAGTGCCGCGCTACAAGACCATGCGCGGCTACCGCGTGCCGCGTGTGTGGGGCTGGGACACGCACGGGCTCCCCATCGAGAACATGGTCGAGAAGGCGCTTGGTCTTAAGACAAAAAAAGAGATACTCGATATCGGCATCGGCGCCTTCAACGAAAAGGCGCGCTCGATGGTGCTCCAGTATGTAGATGATTGGGAGAAGTATATCGACCGGGTCGGCCGCTGGGTCGACTTTAAGAACTCGTACAAGACGATGGACAACTCCTACATCGAGTCTGTCTGGTGGGCGCTTAAGCGACTAGATCAAAAAAAGCTTTTGTACGAAGGTCGCAAGGTTTTGATGTACTGTCCTCATTGCGAAACGCCTTTGGCTAAGGCCGAGATAGCGGCCGACAATACGTACAAAGACATCACCGAAGAGGCGGTGACTGTGCGTTTTAAGGTCAAAGATCCGCACAAGCACAAACTGCCCGACAATACCTACCTGTTGGCCTGGACCACCACGCCTTGGACGCTGCCCGGCAACGTGGGGTTGGCGGTCGGCCCTGACATGCGCTATGCGGTGGTGCAAGAGGGGAGTGTGCACTATATCGAGCAAGAAGACGGTGGTGATATAAAGGGGAGCGACTTGGTCGGCATCGAGTATGAACCGTTGTTTGATGTCCCGGCGCTGCACTCTGCGCGCTCCTACAAAGTATGGGCGGCCGGCTTTGTTGTGGCAGGCGAGGGCACGGGTATTGTGCACACGGCGGTAATGTACGGCGAAGACGACTTTGCACTGGGTATGCGCGAAAAGTTGCCCATGGTGCAGATGCTCGAGCCCAACGGCCATTACAACAATGTGGCCCCCGAGTTTGTGCGCGGCAAATATATCAAGCAGGCCGAGAAGCCCATTAAAGAGTATTTAGAGACACATCATTTGTTGCACGGTCGTGCTATGCATACGCATTCGTACCCGCATTGCTGGCGTTGCGGCACCGCGCTTATATACAACGCGGTTGCGTCGTGGTTTTTAAATATCCAAAAAGTTAAGGCAAAGATGCTGAGCGAAAACGAAAAGGTGTCGTGGTTTCCCGAGCACCTAAAGCACGGGCGCTTCCGCAACATTGTCGAAAACGCCCCCGACTGGACGATATCGCGCAATCGCTTTTGGGCCTCGCCCCTGCCGATATGGAAGGAGAAAGGCGGCAATAAGCTTATGGTCGTAGGCTCGGTTGATGAGCTCTTGGCCAAGACCAAGCGCTCCGGCAATCGCTACTTTGTGATGCGGCACGGCGAGGCGAAGAGCAATGTGAATGGAGTTTTTGATTTGAACGGAGACCCAAACAATCATCTGACAGACAAAGGCAAGCATCAGGTCATACATACTGCCGCGGATTTGCGCAAAGAAAAGATAGACATGGTCATAGCGTCTCCGTTTGTTCGTACGCACGAAACAGCAAAGATCGTAATCAAGGAGCTAGGATTGTCTGACTCAGCGCTCATGACAGACGAGCGCCTGCATGAATATAACGAACAATCTTTACTGGAGGTCCGCCGTCGGGTAGGAGAGCTTCTGTTTGAGATAGAGCGTCGTTACACGGGGAAAAACGTACTCCTCGTTTCGCATGGCAACCCGCTGTGGAATTTAATCCATGTGGCAAAACGTATACCATCCGAAAACTTTGCAGATAAAGAAATGCCAAAACTTGCCGAAGTGCGAGAGCTGCCGTTCGTACTCTTTCCTCACACCAAAGACTACGAGCTCGATTTGCACCGCCCCTACATAGACGATGTGGTGTTAATAGACGGCAAGGGCGGCAAGTATGAGCGCATCCCCGAGGTGCTGGACTGCTGGGTCGAGTCGGGCGCTATGCCCTTTGCCCAGGCGAACTACCCGCGCGACAAAAGCAGGGTAAACCCTGGAAGATTTTTCGGCCTCTTTCCCAAAGGCTACCCTGGCGACTTTATCGCCGAGTACATCGCGCAAACACGCACGTGGTTTTATTACATGCATGCGATGGGTGTGCTGTTGTTTGGCAGGCAGGCGTTTAAGTCGGTAGTGTCGACCGGCACCATACTTGCGGCCGATGGCAGCAAAATGAGCAAGTCTAAGGGCAATTACACCGACCCATGGGAGCTAATGGAGAAGTGGGGTGCCGATCCGTTTCGCTTTTACCTTATGAGTTCGGTTGTGATGCAGGGTGAGGATCTTAACTTTAAAGACGATGATGTACGCGAGTCGCATAATCGTGTCGTTGGTACGCTATGGAACTCGTTTAAATTTTTTGAGCTCTACAAAGACAAACTTGGCGGGACGGTTCATGCCAACAGCCCACATCCGCTCGACAGGTGGGTGATGTCGCTTCTTAATAAAACCACTATCGAGGTTACCGCTGCGTTTGAGGCGTACGATATGCCGCGCGTGGCGCGGGCCTTGCGCGCCTTTATTGAGGACTACTCGCTGTGGTATGTGCGCCGCTCGCGCGAGCGCGCTAGGGCTGAGAGTACCGATCAACAAGCAACTCTTGCGACTCAGTGGCATGTACTTGCGACGGTTGCAAAACTGATAGCGCCCATCATGCCGTTTTTGGCCGAGAGTATTTACAAAGGACTGGGCGAGCAAGCAAGTGTGCACTTAAGCGCGTGGCCCGGTGCCGGTAGCGTGGACGAGCATCTGCTTGCCGACATGCAGACTGTCCGAGAGCTTGCATCTAAAGGCCTAGAGTTACGCGAGCGCGCCAATATAAAAGTACGACAGCCGCTATCTACATTTAGAGCTAAGGCTGTACCTGCAGACACAGGACTGCGTCAGATATTGGCCGACGAGCTTAACGTCAAGGAAATTGTGCAAGACGAGTCGCTCGAGGCTCCTGTGCTGGCTATTGAGCTTACTGCGGAGTTAAAAGAAGAGGGCCTGGTGCGCGACCTGGTGCGCCGCATACAAGAGTGGCGCAAAGAGCAGGGCCTGACTGTTACCGACCGCCCAACATACGAGCTTAAGGTTATCGGCGAGGAAAAACAGGCCGCACAAAATAATAAAGAAAAAATAATGACGGCAACAAACCTTAGCAAGCTGACGATTACCGATGCATAAGATATTCGTAACCGAGGGCGTGGTGTTGGGCAAGCGCACAGCAGGCGAGGCCAACACGCTTGTGTCGATATTGACCCGCGAGCTGGGGCTTGTGCGCGCGTCGGCGCGCTCGGCGCGCGTCGAGCAGTCTAAGCTGCGCTACGGGCTCGAGACGCTCACACTCGGGCGCTTTAGTATGGTGCGCGGCAAGCACGACTGGAAGTTAACCGGCGTGGAAAATGTCTCGCACGCGTTTGTGCAGGGTGGCAAAGACAGCCGGCAGCGCTGCGGCAAAATAGCCAAGCTCCTGCTGCGCCTTATCCATGGCGAGGAGCGCGTGCCTGCGCTGTATGCAACGGTTGCCGAAGGTCTTGCGGCAATCGCCCGCACGTCAACAACCGTTGATGCCGAGGCCATAGAGACAGTGTTGGTGTTGCGCGTCTTGGCGCACCTGGGATATTTGCCGCACACGCAGGCCCTGGCGCAATTTATAGAGGGCGAGTACTCGGTCGAGCTGTCTGCCGAGGCGCTCAAGTCGCGCTCGCTGTTGGTACGCGCGATAAACGAGTCTTTGATCGCCACTGGCCTTTAGCGCGATATAATACACAGGTGGCACGAGACAATGACGGCGTAGAGCATCTTAAGGACAAGCTCTACTCGCGCAAGCGCCAGGGCCCTATGCAAGACGTGCGCTCGCCGCTCTCCGAGAGCGACGCGCATGTACCTGTGGCCTGGGCCGACATGGAGCCGCCCGCGCCGCCTCAGAGCCCCATGCGCACGCAAACGTTTGAGGGTGGCATGGACACCAACACGCAAAAAAGGGGCTTGTCTTTTTCTACCAAATTCCTTTTGGGCTCTATAGCATTTTTTGTCCTGGCGGCCGGCGCTGCAGCGTACTACTTTTTGGGCGGCGGCAATTTTGTATCGCCCAACAATATCGACCTGCAGATAATCGCGCCCTCGCTTGTGGACGGCGGCTCGCAAGTCGAGCTCCAAGTTATTGCGACCAACCGCAACTCGGCGGCACTTAACCTGGCCGACCTGGTGCTGACATACCCACAAGGTACTCGTGACCCCAAAGACCCAAGCAAAACATTGACCACCGAGCGGCAGTCCATTGGCACTATTGCATCGGGGCAAAATATTAAACGCACAGCCTCTGCTATTTTTTACGGACAAGAAGGCTCGACCCAACAAGTGCATGTGTCGCTCGAGTACTCTATCGAGGGCTCTAACGCGGTCTTTGTACGCGACGGCGATGTGACCTTTACGCTTGGGTCCTCTCCGGTGTCGGTGTCAGTCGCAGCGCCAACCAACACCACAGCCGGACAACCTTTCTCGCTCGATGTAACGGTGCAAAGTAACTCGCAAGAAAAGGTCCAAAACGTGGCTCTTGAGGCGCAGTATCCGTTTGGGTTTGCCGTGCGCAGCACCTCGCCGCAGGCCGACTCGGGCGCAACGCTGTGGCACTTGGGCGACTTTGCGCCGGGCGCTTCAAAGATCGTGCACATTGTAGGCACTATCGACGGTCAGGATGGCGACGAGCGCGTGTTTAGATTTTTGGCGGGCTCGGAGGCCGACCCGACTGCTGCGCATATTAAAGTGCCGTTCCTCAACGTGCCTGCAAGCATTACGGTCAGCCGGCCGTTTATATCGGGCCAGCTTGTTGTGGCTGGTAAAACAGGGGACACCGTTGCGGTAAGCCCGGGGCAAACCATACAGGGCTCTATTAACTGGCAAAACAATCTGACAGATCCTGTCTCTAATATCGAAATAAGCCTTAAGCTGTCGGGCCCGGTGCTCGACACAAGCTCAATCGAGAGCGCCAACGGTTTTTATCAATCGTCCAACAACACTATTACGTGGACCAGCGCCGAGGATCCGACCCTGGCCCAGGTAGCACCCGGCGCAACAGGCAACCTAAGCTTTAGTTTTGCCACACTGCCTCCGGGCACGGGCGGGACGGTATATACCAACCCCAAAGTAAACCTGACACTTAATGTCAAAGGCACACGCGGCAGCGACCAGGCAGACGAGTCGGTGTCTGCTGTCGACACAACCGACGTAATATTAGGATCGCTGCTGTCTTTGGATGCGCAATCGAGCTACAACCAGGGGCCGTTTACAAACTCCGGCCCGACGCCTCCACACGCCGAGACCGCGACCAGCTACACGGTTACGTGGAGTGTTAAAAACTCGTCTAACGCGATAGCCAACGCCAACGTGTCGGCTGTGCTGCCAAGCTATGTCACATACAAAACAGGGCAGACCGGCCTTGTCTACGACTCGGCAAGCCGCACCGTGCGATGGGATGTGGGCGACTTAAAGGCCGGCACGGGCTACACCAGCGCGGCTCAAACGGGATCTTTCCAAGTAACACTCAACCCATCGGCAAGCCAGGTAGGGCAGAGTCCGGCGCTGACCGGCTCGGCGGTGCTTGTAGGTACCGACCGCTTTGCCCAAATCCAGCTCCAGGCCACAGCCCAAGGCCCCACAACGGCAACATCAGACGGCAAACAAGGCACCGTGCAGGCTAAGTAGTTTTGGGCCTTTAAATAAGGTATATTTGGCGATATGGCCGCTCAAGATGTAATGGAAAAGATAGTGTCGCTCGCCAAGCGGCGCGGGTTTGTTTACCAAGGCTCGGAAATTTATGGCGGACTTGCAGGTGTATACGACTTTGGGCCGCGCGGCGTTGAGCTGTTGAATAATATTAAGAAGTCGTGGTGGAAGGCCAACGTCTACGATAAGGAAAATTACTATGGCCTTGATGCGGGTATGTTTAAACACCCCAAAGTTTGGGAGGCTTCCGGCCATGTGGGCGGCTTTGCCGACCCGTTGGCCGAATGCCGCAACTGCCATCATCGCATCCGAGTAGATAAAGAACTCGCCGCTGTGGGTGTTGTAGCCGACGAAAAGATGTCCGAGGCACAAATAAATGAGCTTTTTGACCAAAGCCGCGACAAAATAAAATGTCCTAACTGTGGCAAAAAAGACTTTACTCTCGCAAAAGCATTTAATCTTCTTGTTAAGAGCAACTTAGGCGACTTTACATCCGAAGGCGCCGAGCCGGTGTATCTGCCGGGTGAGGCGTGCCAGGGCATCTACTTGGACTACAAAAATATTGTAGATACCATGCAACCCAAGATCCCGTTTGGCGTCGCGCAAATTGGCAAAGCGTTCCGCAACGAAATATCGCCGCGCAACTTTTTGTTTCGTACACGCGAGTTCGAACAGGCTGACACGCAGCTTTTTATCCGACCCAACGAAAACAAAGAGGCGTACGAAGCAATGAAACAGGACCGCTGGGATTGGTATCTCTCGCTTGGTATCAACGAAAAAAAGCTGCGTTTTAAACAGCATGACAACTTGGTCTTTTATGCCAAAGACGCATGGGACATCGAGTATGAATTTCCGTCCGGATTTGACGAGGTAGAGGGTATCCACGACCGGACTGACTACGACCTTTCTCAACATCAAAAATTTTCTGGTGCGGACTTGCGTTATACCGATCCGGAAACGGCAGAGAAATATATCCCTTGGATACTTGAGACTTCGATGGGCATGGGACGTGTGTTTTTGGCAGTCTTATGCGACTCGTACCATAAGGATGAGATGGGTGGAGAGACTCGTGTCGTGCTCAAGCTTGCGCCGCACCTGGCCCCTGTCAAAGCAGCTGTGTTTCCTCTGCTTAAAAATAAGCCTGAGCTTGTTGACAAAGCTCGCGAAATTTACACCCGCCTTAAAAAGGATATCCCCCAGATCGTGTGGGACGACAACGGCAACATCGGCAAGCGCTATCGCCGCCAAGACGAGATAGGCACGCCCTATTGCATCACTATAGACTTTGATACCCTGGGCGAAAACCCCGAGCACAAGGACACCGTAACCGTACGCGACCGCGACACGGGCAACCAAGAGCGCATGGCCACAACAGAGCTGGCGGCGTTTTTAAAGTCCAAAATAGGCTAACTCCAAAACCACGCCTGTGCTACAGTAGGGCCATGGACAGGCTCAAGGACGTCAATGTCCATATAACCGCCGGGAGCATCGTCACCGTCTTTTTGTTTGGTATTTTGGCGGCCCTGCTGTGGTTTTTGCGCGACATCGTACTTATTGTGCTTACGGCTATTGTCATCGCCTCGGCCATCGAGCCGGGCGTGCACTTTTTTCGCCGCTACGGTATTAACCGGGTCTTTGGCGTCATCATCATTTACGCCGTCGTTATATCGCTCTTCTTTAGCGTCATATTTCTTTTTATCCCGCCGCTACTTAGCGATGCGGCCAACTTTTTAACCAGGCTCCCGGCGACACTCTCGTCACTTAACCTGGCCGACGCGACACACGGGCTTTTGCCCAACTTTGGGGCCGGCTCGGCGGTCGACCTGCTACAAAATCTCTCGCAGACAATTGCCCAGACAACCGGCGGGGTATTTACCACGTTGTCGGCCTTTTTTGGCGGCGTAACCTCGTTTGTGCTTATTGTGGTGTTTTCGTTTTACTTTTCGGTCCAAGAGACAGGTGTGGACGACTTTTTGCGTGTTGTAACACCGAGCGCGCATCAGGCATACGTACTTAACTTGTGGAAGCGCTCGCAGACAAAAATAGGCAAGTGGATGCAGGGCCAGCTGATACTCGGCGTTATTGTGGGCGTGCTGCTCTACTTGGGCCTTACTATCTTGGGTATCCCAAACGCGCTTTTGTTGGCGGCGATGGCGGCACTGTTTGAGCTTATCCCGGTGTTTGGCCAAATTTTGGCGGCGATACCGGCCGTGGCTATTGGCTTTGTCGATGGCGGCGTCACCGGCTCGCTTTTGGTTGCCGGGCTTTACCTGGTGGTCCAGCAATTTGAGGCGCACCTTATTTACCCCGTGGTCGTCAAAAAGGTCGTGGGCGTGCCGCCTCTTATGGTCATCCTTTCTTTAATTGTGGGCGCCAAGCTCGCCGGGTTTCTCGGTATCCTTTTGTCGGTGCCCATCGCGGGTGCAATACAGGAGTTTGTGGCCGATGTCGACCGCCGCAAAACGCAAGAGCTAAGCGCCGAGGGCTTTACGCCCGAGGGCGATGTAAAGTAATCTACCCGCATGGATGAGAAGAAGTTTTATATAACGACGCCAATTTTTTACCCCAATGCCAACCTGCACTTGGGGCATGCGTATGTTACGACACTAAGCGATGTGCTGGCCCGCTACCATCGTCTGATGGGGGATAAAACATACTTTTTAACCGGCTCGGACGAAAACGCGCAGACAGTGGTACAGGGTGCGCAAAAGGCTGGGGTGGATTTTAAGTCGTTTGTAGACGAGCGGATAGAAAAGAACTTTAAGCCGCTTTTTGCCGACCTTAATATCTCTAACGACCAGTTTATCCGCACATCCGACCAAAAAGCCCATTGGCCGGGGGCTGTTGCATTATGGAAAAAGCTCGTCGATGCGGGCGACATCTACAAAAAAGAGTATGAGGGCCTATATTGCATAGGGCATGAGGCCTTTATTACTGAAAAAGAGTTGGTAGACGGCAAATGTCCCGATCATGGCACGGTGCCCGAGCGCACAAAAGAAGAAAATTACTTTTTTAGTCTTTCTAAGTACACGGGCGTTATTAAGCAAAAAATCGAGTCAGACGAGCTCTTAATAGTGCCCCCAAGTCGCCGCAACGAGATACTCTCACTGCTAGAGCAGGGTCTGCAAGACGTGAGCTTTTCGCGCCCGGCAGCCAAGGTCCCTGTGGGCATACCGGTGCCGGGCGACGAGTCGCAGGTGATGTACGTGTGGTGCGACGCACTGGCTAACTACATTACGGCCTTGGGCTATGGCCGGGAAGACGACTCTTTGTTTAAAGAGTTTTGGCCGGGCATACATGTTATTGGCAAAGATATATTGCGCTTCCATGCGGCTATATGGCCCGGCATGCTTTTGTCGGCCGGGTTGCCACTGCCTAAGGCTATCTTGGTGCACGGGATGATAATCTCGGGCGGCAAAAAAATGTCCAAGACACGCGGCAACGTTATAGACCCGCAAGAGCTCTTAAAAGAGTACGGCACCGATGCCGTGCGCTACTTTCTCTCAAGGCACGTCTCGCCGCTCGACGACAGCGAAATGACACTCGAGTTGCTTAAAGACGCCTACAATGCCGATCTGGCAAACGGACTGGGCAATCTTTCGGCGCGTATTATGCAGTTGGCCGAAACTCACTTGGCACAAGGGACACGGCCAGACGTTGCGGGCTTCCCCAAAGAATATACAGATGCAATGGAAAGCTTTGAGATAAATAAGGCCGCCGAGTTTGTGTGGTCGCGTATACAGGCGCTCGATCAAAAGATTACCGAGACAGCGCCGTTTAAGCTTGTTAAGACAGACCCGGAGGCCGGTAAAAAAATAATCTTTGACCTAACCCAAGGGCTGTACCTTATCGGCCGGATGCTCAACCCGTTTATGCCTGACACGAGCAAAATAATTAAAGACGCGGTTGTAGAAAACAACAAGCCCCAAAACCTCTTCGCCCGCAAAGACTGATGGACTTCAAACTCTTCGATTCGCATTGCCACTTGTATATGGAGGAGTTTAGTGGAGATCGCGATGCGGTCTTAGCGCGTATGCAAGAGCAGAAGATCGGCGCTGTGCTAATAGGGGCTGACCTTAAGACGAGCAAACAGGCGCTTGAGTTAGCACAACAGCACGATTTTTTATGGGCTGCTGTGGGGTTGCATCCAAACGATAATCCGTCAGAGGTGTTTGACGCGGCTGTATATGAGCAATTGGCACGCGACCCAAAGGTTGTTGCAGTAGGGGAGTGTGGGCTCGAATACCGCAGCTCCGCCGATGAGGAGCGGAATAACCAGATACTCAGATTTGAAATGCAAATTGCCTTGGCACAAAAGGTGAGAAAGCCGCTGGTAGTGCATTGCCGTGATCCCCGCAAAAAGGATCCTCTCACAAAAAGTGCGCACGACGATATGCTCGCATTACTTGCCGAGTGCAAGCCAACGGTGCCAGTTGTCATCCACTTTTTTACCGGTACGGCTGAGTTGGCGCAAAAATACCTCGACCTAGGCTGTTACTTGTCCTTTCCGGGCCCTGTAACCTACACCGACATGTACGACGAGAGCATACAAATAACGCCGATGGATAGGATGCTTATCGAGACCGACGCTCCTTTTGCCGCCCCGGTGCCAAACCGCGGCCGACGCAACGAGCCCGCGTATGTAGCCGATGTTGCGCGTAAAATTGCTGTGCTAAAAGGGCTTGCCTTTGAGGATGTTGCGGCGCAGACCGCTAAAAACGCTTCATCTGTTTTTTCCTTATAAATCTGCTAGACTGGCCCCTATGCCGGAATTTTTAAAGAACCCCAAGGCCCTAGCCATGATGGGTGGTATGCTCGCCATGCTTTTGGCGGCGCTAGACCAAACTATTGTCGCAACCGCGATGCCCACCATTGTTAAAGAGCTGGGCGGGCTCGAGCATCTTTCGTGGGTCTTTACCGCCTACATGCTGGCCTCGACTGTCACCGTGCCTTTGTACGGCAAACTGTCGGATACCTACGGCCGCAAGCCGCTTTTTATCCTGGGTATTATCGTATTTCTTATAGGCTCGATGCTTAGCGGTGCTGCGACCTCGATGCTGCAATTGATACTCTTTCGCGGTATACAGGGTGTGGGCGGTGGCGCCATTATGGTCAACTCGTTTGCCCTGGTAGGCGACCTCTTTAGCCCGCGCGAGCGCGGCAAATGGCAGGGTCTGTTGGGAGCGATGTTTGGCTTGGCAAGCGTTGTGGGCCCGCTGTTGGGCGGGTACCTGACCGACGCGGTTAACTGGCGCTGGATATTTTATATCAACATCCCGCTGGGGCTTTTGGCCTTGGCGGTTATCTACTTTGTCTTGCCGACCATTGCCCGCAAGCACGAAAAGCCCCTGGACTATTTTGGTGGCCTTTTGATAGGCGCCTCACTCTTGCCGCTTTTGCTCGCATTGGTATGGGGCGGCTCGACGCACCCGTGGATATCGCCCCTTATTATTTGGCTCTTTGCGGCCTTTGCCATAATTTTGTACTACTTTGTGCGCGAGGAGCGCTCGTTTGCCGAGGATCCGGTCTTGCCGATGTACTTCTTTAAAAACCGCGCGTTTGTCATATCGGTCAGCACCACCTTTTTGACAGCGATAGGCATGTTTGGCTCCATCATTTACCTGCCTCTGTTTGCGCAAAACGTGCTCCACACAACCGCAACAGGTGCAGGGCTTGTGCTTACGCCGATGATGCTGGGCTTGGTGGCGGCCTCGACCGCAACCGGGCAAATTGTGTCGCGCACCGGCAAGTACAAATGGCTGGCGGTGGGCGGCATTGCCGTGGCTACCGTGGGCATGTATCTGTTTTCGACCATGAGCGCTGATACGACCTACGCCGAGCTGGTGCGCAACATGATCGTTATGGGCATCGGGCTTGGAGTCACGTTCCCCATATTTAACATTGTGGTGCAGGCGTCGTTTATGCCGGCGGTGCTGGGTGTCGCCACAGCCTCGGTGCAGATGTTTCGTACCGTGGGTGCCACAGTCGGTACCGCGCTCTTGGGCGGGCTCTTAAACTACTTTATAGCTAGCCAGTATCCGGCGTTTGCCGACGCTTTGCCGCATGTATTTTTTATAGGATTTTTTGTGATGCTGCTTGCCTTGGTGGTGACGCTCTTTTTGCCCCAAATACATTTGCGCCATCATCACGAGACTACCGAGGAAGTGGGGGAGAAGCTTGGCGAGGAGCTGGGCTTTAACCTGCCGCACTAGGGTTGCCAATCTGGCGCCGCTCTGCTAAGGTAGTGCGGTATGGCAAAAAAGTCGCAGGCCGATGAGGCCTTTACCCAAGCGACCGATGCTCCTTCCGGGGCGGACGTCACAAGTGCCCCCATTATTTATGAGGTCGGTTTTCATCTTGTCCCAACTATCGCCGAAGACGGCGTCGGTGCCGCAGTCGAAAAAGTTCGCAAGGCAATAGGCGCCGATGCAGAGTTTATCAGCGAGGTCTATCCTACAAAAATGCAGCTGGCCTATGTTATCGAGCGCGCCGCACAGGGCAAGCGCGAAAAGTACGGCGAGTCGTGGTTTGGCTGGATAAAGTTTGCCCAGATACCAAGCAAGATCCCCGCACTCGAGGCCGAGCTTAATGCCTCGCGCGAGGTGTTGCGCAGCCTTATCATAGAGACCGTCCGCGAGGATATCGCACCCCCTAAGGCGCGCGCCGTCTTTGTGTCCGACCGCCTCGAGGGCGAGACCATTAAGAAGCCTGCAGCACCACAAGAGAAGCCTGCCGAGGTGAGCGAGGTTGAGCTTGATAAGTCGATTGACGCTTTGACCCAGGAGTAGGACACTTAACCCATGAACAAAGTCATCCTCTACGGCAACCTGACCCGCGACCCAGAGCTTAAATCTTTGCCCTCGGGCTTTAACGTCGCCTCGTTTGGCCTGGCTACAAACCGCCGGGTTAAAAAGGAAGAGAAGTGGGAGGAGGTACCCGAGTTCCACAACATTGTGGTGTTTGGCCGCCAGGCAGAGACATCGGCCCAGTATCTTAAAAAGGGCAGCTCGGTACTTATCGAGGGCCGGATACAAACCCGCAGCTGGGAAACTCCCGAAAAAGGCAAGCAGTACAAGACCGAGATAGTGGCCGAGTCGGTGACCTTTGGATCGCGTGGCGGCGGGGGAGGCGCAGCGGGTGGCAGCGCGGCGCCCTCGGGTGCTCGCAGCGGAGGCTACAGCGATGCCGAGGCTCCGCAGAAAGCTCCTAAGGACGACGCGATAGATTACCCGGTCGAGGACATCAACCCTGACGATATCCCATTTTGATGGGATCAATATAAAAGACCTTCTAATTGCGTAAGCAAAAAATAAAAATTATGGCTAAAGAATACGCACCGCAGTTTGTCCGCATCGACTACAAGGACACCGAGACTCTTAAAAAGTTCATCAACCCGCACGGCAAGATAATGGCGCGCCGCCGCACCAACCTCTCTGCGCCGAATCAAAGGGCTGTAGCCGAGGCAATAAAGCGGGCGCGCTTTATGGCACTCTTGCCCTATATTGTTCGCTAAATTTGAGATATGGAAAGCCCCGGCTTACGCCGGGGCTTTTTCGTGTAGTCATGGGGCAGACTTAACCCTTGAGCATAGAACGTCGGAGGTTCTTTGCATGCGGGTATTGCCTGAGGATCTCTTCCCGTTTTTGTTTCGTGTTACGCGCCAAAGCCTCGTCGCTGTCTGCTTCGAAATATTCGGATTTCGTGGCTCCATCCACCTCGAAGAGCAGCACATATCCCCATGTATACCTCCACCGGGACATCTTCTTTCCCCATCAGTTGTCAGCGGGCGGGATGCCCGAGGTTCTGCTCGCTACTCTTTGGGCAGCGCGAGATACTTGTGGGAATACTGGCTGCCGTAGCTCCCGTCCTCCCAGATCACTTTTACCTTGCCGGGGTCGTAGTCGCCGTAGGGTGCGAGGATAACCTTTTGTTCGGCGATCACACGCTTCATTTTCCGATTCAACGGTCTGGTACGGAAGATGTACCAGAGGCTCGATACGAGAGCCACGGGTGCCATGGCCGATGCGAAGAAGAGGGCGAGAGGGAAGACAACAGGCTTACTGAGGACAAAGAAGTAGGCGAACACCACCACCGCGCCCAAAGCCCCCAAAGCCACGGACTTCCAGGTGTCACTGAGCAGAATTCTATTAAGATCCAGCTCCTCGTTCTTTTTCCTCTGGAGTTCGTCGACATCGGCCGCGTCCATGCGGATGATAATCTCGCCGGTATCCTCCGGCTCGGTCTCGAGGAACACGTGCTCCTCGCTGCCGACCGTCTTAACTACCCAGCGCCTTTTCATGGTGTATCTCCTTTGTTTGTGAGCGGGATGCCCGTGTCAGGAAGAGGGAAGAGGACACCACTTTTGCCGCGATGGCAGTCCGGTGTCCCGATATTGCTGACGATATAGTCACGCCCAGTAGATACGCGGAGCATTTCTAATCGCGCGCGTATAAGTTTACGCTCTAAGTCTTCTTGCTTGGGGCTAACCCAAAAGCGCATTGTGGCCCAAAATATCAGCATGTAGACGAGTACCAACGCGCCTAGTATCGCCGTAAAGAGCTTTAATTCCTCTTCTGTCTCAGAGATGATTCCGGAGACCACTGCAATCATCAGCAGTAATAGGGTGGCGATGCTTGCAGTCGAAAGTATCAAGGCGGTGCGAATGTAGAGCCGGAATTGTTGCCGGCTACATTCTTTACCGAGAGTCTTCCACTGGTCGATTACTTCCGGTTCGACGTAGATGACTTCGGGTCCCAGTTGGACTAGGCGGCCATCAATAACGGCATGTTCGGTCATGACTTCCTCGTTTATATGTCAGAGGGCGGGATGCCCGATCTGTCCGGCGCAACCATACGACCAATACGGCACTTGGTCAGGAGTCTGTCGGGTTTTCTAGGTTAGAAAGTCAAAATACACTGGTAAATAAGCTTTTTCTAATGTAAATTTGTCAGAAATATTGACAATACCTGAGAGTTGATATAAAGTGCTCGCATGGATATCAAGTCACTTGCCGCTATGGGTGTAGGCGAGAAGTCGGCCAAGGTTTACTTGGCGGGCTTGGCTTTGGGCACCACAAGCGTGCAGGATTTGGCCCGCAAAAGTGGCCTTAAGCGCCCCACCGTATATTTGCACCTCGACGACTTGGTTAAGCAGGGGCTTGTGGAGCACGTCTCGATAAATAAAAAGAAATACTACCGCGCTGTGGAACCCTTGGTGTTGGAGGAGAGGCTCAAAAAAAGTCTGGCGCATTTGCAGCACGAGATGCCGCAGCTATTAGCGATGCGCGCCAACACTATGGGCCGGCCACAGGTGCAGGTGTACGAGGGCGAGGAGGGGATACGGCATGTCTACAGCGAGATGAAAAAAGCTCGCAGCATGCGTATATGGTCTAACATTGGCGAGCCTGGGACCTTGCACAACACCAATATGGAGTTGGCCGAGGCAATACATGAGCGTGCTACCAATGTGCGCGAGATTATTGCCGGCACTAAAGAAACTAAGCGCTACTCGCGGCTTGTCGCAAAGGTCATCGGCCCGTCGTACTCGGCGCGCACGGCGACAGTCGAGGGTTTGCACAACGACACTATTATTTATGACGATGTGGTCGCGATATTTAGACTGCAGGGCTTAAATATGTTCGTGGTGCGGATAGAAGACCCGACCATAGCCGACACCATGCGTGCGATGTTTGAGATGGCGTGGAAGACTGCCCGACCTTTTAAATAAGATTGCTCTGCTTCGATCGTTTTGTTATAACCACATTGGGTACGAACAACCAAACGGGAGCCTAAAGCCATGTTGTCCTCTGCGGACCAACGAGCTGTTGACTACTACAACAAGTTCGCGCGAGGCCGCACACAGGCCCCGCCCGATATCGAGCTAGTCTCTGACGACTTTGCGCGCCAGACGTACTGTTTTCTCCCTGCGGTCAACCGAGTGGTGGATGCCGGGTGCGGATATGGACGGGCCGTTCCTCTCCTAAGAGAGCTCGGGACGACCGATTATCTGGGAGTGGACCCGTCGCGCGAGCAAGTGCGCTTGGCACGGCTGTTGCACCCGGACTGTACGTTTGAAGTATCGAGTTTGTACGACCTGGGCACACGGCATCTGGGGGAGTTCGACGGGTTCTTCCTGTGCGCAGTCCTCTTCTGCATCCCGCGGCACCGTCTGGCGCGTGCGTTCAAATCCTTGCGGGCCTCTCTTAAGCAGGGTGCAACGGGGCTGGCCTCTGCCACTATAGGACGGGGGACTATCGCAAATACCGACGGCCTAGAACTCACGCTCTATCAACCCCAAGAATTGATAGACGTTGCCAAAGCGGCTGGGTTTAGTGTCCGCGACTGTCGGGTGGTGGAAGGACGGCTGTTCCAGGTATCTTTAGAAGCCGTGTAGGCTTCTCGCAAACGAAAGAGCCCGGCGCAAGCCGGGCTCTTTGTTTATTTTTTGTCGACACGCTCGACGTACTGACCTGTTTCGGTATTTATGCGCACGACGTCGCCCTCGTTTATAAACATTGGGGCCTCAATGGTAGCACCCGTCTCGAGGGTGACCGTCTTGGATGCGCCCTGCGCGGTGTTGCCCTTAACGGCGGGCGGAGCCTCGGTGATTTTAAGTTCAACTTTGATAGGAACTTTGATGTCGATTATTTTCTCGTCAAAGACAAGTGCCTCGACTATCGAGTTAACTTTAAGGAACTGCGCGCCAACGCCAATGGTATCCTCCGATAGCACAAAGCGGTCGGCGGGATTATTTTCGGCGCAAAACCATCTCTCGCCCCTGTTGGTATAAAGGTATTTGACCGACTTGGTCGAAAGGTCGGCCTCCTCGACCTTTTCGGTCGCGTGGAAGGCCTGCTCGGTTACCCGGCCAGTTATGATATGGCGCAGTTTTGTCTGGTTGACTGGCTTGCGCATCTGCTTGCGAAAGACGTGCGCGTCCAATACCTCGTACGGTTCGCCGTCGATCAAAATAACCCGCTTGGGGAGTATCTCGTTGTATTCGAGCATTGCCATAGGTGTATCAACAAAAAATGCCTTTCGGCAGTAGGCCCATAGTACTTGAAACCCGGGGCCCTTTCAAGCGGTTGTATTAAGCGGCTCATGATATACAGTGTGGCTATGGAACGCCTCTCATTAGAGGAACAGGGCAAGGAGAAAGGTGACGAGGAGCTTTTGGCTCTTTCGGTGCAACATCCTTCGTTATTTGCCCTGCTGGTGCGCAAGTACGAGGATGCCTTTTTGCGTAAGGCGCTTAGCATTGTGCGTGGGCAAGAAGAGGCCGAGGATGTGGTGCAAGAGGCGTTTACCAAAATTTATTTAAACGCGGCCAAGTTTAAAACAGTCGAGGGCGCGCAGTTTAGCTCGTGGGGCTACCGGATACTCATAAACACGGCGCTGACGCATTACGCCAAGGTCAAAAAAGGGCAGGGCAGGGAGGCCAAGTTTGATGACGAAATTTGGGCCCTTATCCCCGACAAAAACTTAAAGCAGTTCGAAAAGAAGGAGCTTGTCGACTTGGTGGCATCGGTCCTCTCGCGTATGCCAAAACCTTTGGCCAAAGCATTGTCGAGCTTTTTTATAGACGGCAAAACTCAGGAGGAGATAGCGCACGAAGAGGGCCTGAGTGTGGGCGCGGTTAAAACCCGGGTGCACAGGGCCAAGGCCGAGTTTAAAAAGGTATACGAAACTATTAATACTAAGTAGCAGTTACAACGTATATGAGCAGCAAGATAGAGCAACAGGTGATGGCGTCGGTCGGGGTAATATATACCGCCCGTGCAGTTGTGTCGGCTACGGCATTTAAGTTATATGCACTTGTTGCATCGGTATGGGTGTTGGGCGCGCTGGTCTGGGTCGCCCGCGTTGAAGAAAATTTATTTAATGCAATGAACGGCGGAGTACTTGCGGTAGGCAATTTTGTACTATATGCCGTAACCCACACAAGTTTGCCGGTACAGATGGTGCTTTTGGTTGCTGCATTGGCCTTTGTGTCTCTTGCGCTTGATTTGGTACGTACCGTTGGGCACAGACGTCAGCTGGCTTGGTAGCTATTTACAAAGCGGCACTATAGGGTGTAGTGTCTTAGTATGAACAGCAAAGACAAGGCCGCCCAGATATTGAGCAAGGCAGAAGTAGTTATAAACGGCCCTCAACCGATCGATTTGCAGGTTAAGGACGAGCGGGTATATGACCGCGTATTTTCAGGAGGCTCTTTGGCCTTGGGCGAGTCGTACATGGACGGGTGGTGGGATGTCGAGGACTTGTCAGGCGCTATATCTAAAATTTTGCGCAGCAACATACCGGACTCTTTGCGCAACGCGGGTGTGATTTGGCATTTTGTAAAATCCTGGGTGCTTAACAGGCAAAATCAGACGCGCGCCTTTGAGGTTGGAGAGAAGCATTATGACATAGGCAACGACCTGTACGAGCGCATGCTCGGCAAGAGGATGGTTTACACCTGCGGCTATTGGAGCTCACCTACAACGCCCGCTCAAGATCTAGATGACGCACAAGAGCAAAAGCTCGACCTGGTGTGTCGCAAAATAGGCCTCAAACCCGGACAAGTGGTACTCGACGTGGGCTGCGGGTGGGGGAGCTTTGCTAAATTTGCGGCCGAAAAATATGGCGCCAAGGTGGTGGGCATTACAATTTCTAAAGAGCAGGCTGCGTTGGCGCGCGAGCGCTGCAAGGGCTTGGATGTCGAGATACGCGTCGAGGACTATCGCGACACCAAGGGGCAGTTTGACCACATAATTTCTTTGGGGATGTTCGAGCATGTGGGGCCTAAAAACTACCGCACATACATGCGCAAGATGAACGAACTTCTTAAAGACGACGGCATCTTTCTTTTGCATACCATCGGCGGCAACCACAGCGTTATGGCCTCTGACGCATGGCTTGATAAATATATATTCCCCAACGGAGTGCTGCCGTCTGTCACACAAATTGGCCGGGCAATTGAAAGGCTGTTTATCATGGAAGACTGGCACAACTTTGGCCCCGACTACGACAAAACTCTTATGGCATGGTGGGCAAACTTCGACAAACACTGGCCCGAGATTAAAGACAGCTATAGCGGGCGGTTTTATAGGATGTGGAAGTACTACCTAATGACATGTGCGGCTGTATTTCGCGCTCGCGAGTCGCAATTGTGGCAAATTGTCTTAACTAAGCAGGGTCTTGTAGGCGGCTACCGCGCCGTGCGTTAACCTGTCCGCCAACCCGGTGGAAAGTCTTTATTTTAGGCCGTATTTTGGCCACCTAATATTTGACCTTAAAAACCCCTTGACAAAAAGGGGTAGGGGGTATATGCTGGTAATTAAGTCAGCCAGAGCTGGCCTAGCACCTGGGGTTCGTTCCTAGGACGGCGAACAGATGCTCTTTTTAGGAGATGCTTGAGACGACTCTAAGCGGCTTTTGGCCCGGCCAGAAGAACTACGGTTCGAGCGAGGCTCGAACTTTGGAATAGATAGCCTTTGGAGCTAACTGCTAAGTATCTTGGAGTGCGTACACACTGTCACGTCACACTTTTGCCACTTGGAAAAAGACCCGGACGTCGACGGTGTCCTAGGTACCTCCGATGTTCGAACCTCACTGGTCTGCGGACTGGTGAAAGTAGATTCGGACTCGCTACAAAGAGCCCGCAAGTTTCAGAGCCGCTAGTATCCTCACGGAGAACGCGGCTCATTTGTTTTCTATATTTTACTCTCCGTCGAGTCGTCGCTAGATGCGGCGACTTTTTTAGTTTCGGCGCCGTCTTTAAATGCTTTGCGGATGTCGGCCAGTAGGGCATTGGCTACTTTTTTATTCTCGCGCAGATAGGTACGGGATGCGTCGTAGCCGCGGCCAAGCTTCTCCTCGCCATAGCTGTACGAGCTGCCGGACTTTTGTACGATGCCGTATTTTTCGCCCAAGGCCAATAGCTCGCCCTCTTTAGACACACCCTCGTTGTACATGAGGTCAAACTCGGTGGTGCGGAAGGGGGCTGCGACTTTGTTCTTGACCACCTTAATGCGATGGCGTCCGCCCACGACCTCCTCGCCTTTTTTAATCTGCGCAATGCGGCGGATGTCCAAGCGGACGCTGGTGTAAAACTTAAGCGCCTTACCGCCGGTCGTTGTCTCGGGGTTGCCGAACATCACGCCTATCTGCATGCGGATCTGGTTTATAAATATGACGATGGTTTTGGACTTAGACACTATAGCCGTGAGCTTGCGCAGCGCTTGCGACATAAGGCGCGCTTGTTTGCCCACTTGGTAGGAGCCCATGTCGGCCTCTATCTCGTCTTTGGGCGTAAGTGCCGCAACCGAGTCCACAACAATAATGTCGACCTTGCCCGAGCGCACCAGCGACTCGACTATTTCGAGCGCCTGCTCGCCCGAGTCGGGCTGGCTTACCAAAAGCTCGTCGAGCTTAACGCCAATTTTGCGCGCGTACTCCGGGTCCAAAGCGTGCTCGGCGTCGATAAACGCGCAGATACCGCCCTTTTTTTGTGCCTCGGCAATGGCATGCAAGGACAGCGTTGTTTTGCCCGATGACTCTGGGCCAAAAATCTCGAGTATGCGGCCGCGCGGGTAGCCGCCTATGCCAAGCGCCCAGTCGAGCCCTATTGAGCCCGAAGGTATAACATCGACGTTAACTTTTGGGGCTTCGCCTAGCATCATAATGCTCTCGTCGCCGAACTTGGTTTTGATGGCCCGCAAGGCAGCGTCGATAGCCGTGCTGTCTTTTTTATTTTCTTGCGGGGAGATCTTTTCTGCTTTTTCTTTACCTTTTTTGAATGCCATATGGATGAATTGATATAAGAGTTAAGAGGCACGATCTAACATTCTTGACTCATGTTTCTTGGCTCATAATTTTATTTAAATAGGGCAATACGTTAATACATTGAACGAAATCGACACCTGTGCCCGGCGGCCAAAACGGTCCGTGGCTCGGGCTACGACGATAGTATACCCTGGGGGTGGGGAATATCGGTACACAAATTTGCCCGCCTCATCTGTGTAAAAAGGCTTGTCGTTTATGCTCAAAAACGAGATGTTTTGGGCTGTCCCCACAATGGTGACAACCGAGCTTGATGTGGCGGTGCCGTCTATGGGGGAGTCTATGGCAAGCTCGGGCCCGCTAATTATCCTGCGCGCCTCAAAGAGCCCGTAGCCGAGCACCACCAAAATTGCGGCAATAATAGCAAAGCGCTTCACCTCGCCAGTATACCTACATCGTCTCGTCGCTAGAAGGGCCAGGGCCGGCAGGGGCGCCGCCTTTTTCTAACACTTCGCGGGGTTTGGCTCCGTCGCCCGGGCCTATGACACCGCGCTCCTCCAAAATATCTATCATGCGGGCAGCACGAGCATAGCCGATGCGCAGCTTGCGCTGCAAGTAACTTGTAGACGCTTTGCCGGCCTCCAGCACAGCGGCGCGCGCTTGCTGGTACATGTCGTCATCAATCTCATCATCGTCGCCAAAGCCGCTTCCGGATGAGGAGCCGCCGGATGTCGCCGAGCCCAGGCCAACGCCGTCGTTGCCTCGCTCGGCGGGGACAATGTCGATCGGCACCTCGGCCTCGTTGTGGTTGGCAATAAAGTCGACTATCGACTTAACCTCGCCCTCGCTTATAAACGCGTTTTGCAAGCGCACAGGCTTGTTCATGTCGGCACTTAGGTAGAGCATGTCGCCGGCGCCCAACAGTGTCTCGGCGCCGCCCTGGTCGAGTATGGTGCGCGAGTCTATTTGACTGGCGACCTGGAGTGCTATGCGCGCCGGGACGTTAGCCTTAATAAGGCCGGTAATAACGTTGACTGAGGGGCGCTGGGTGGAGAGTATTAGGTGTATGCCCACCGCACGGCTCATCTGGGCCAAGCGCACAATAGAGGCTTCGAGCTCGCGAGGGTAGCTTTGCATAATGTCAGCCAGCTCGTCGATGACAATGACGATGTAGGGCATGGCCTCGGGTATTTTTTTACCTTCTTCTAGGGCACCGTCTTTTTTAATTTCCTCTAGCGCAGGCGCTAAAATAGTTGTGTGGTATGACTCGACATCGCGCACGCGGTTTTCCTCCAATATGTTGTAGCGGCGCTCCATTTCTTTGCCGGCCCAGCGCAACGCCATGATGGCTTTTTTAGCATCGGTAATGACGGGCGTTAAAAGGTGGGGGAGCGAGCGGTACAAAGTTAGCTCGACGCGCTTTGGGTCGATAAATATAAATCGCAGCTGCGATGGCCCGCAGCGATACAGGAGCGACGTAATAATAGTGTGTATAGCGACCGATTTGCCCGAGCCGGTAGCGCCTGCAATGAGCGCGTGCGGCATTTTGGCTACGTTGGCAAACAACGAGCCTCCGGCAATGTCGCGGCCAAGGCCTACCAACAAGGGCTTAGGGCTGTCGCCAAACTCGGGCGACTCAAGCAGGGTGCCAAGCCCCACGGTTACTTTGGCCGAGTTAGGGACCTCGATGCCCACCAAGGCCTTGCCCGGTATTGGCGCCTCGATGCGGATGCCGCCCTTGGCTGCCAAAGCAAGTGCTAGGTTTTGCTGCAGAGCGACGATTTTAGACAAGCGTACGCCCTCGGCCGGTTTTATAGCGTAGCGGGTTACAGACGGGCCGATTGAAATTTCGTCGAGTTCGACCTGTATGCCAAAGTTTTGCAGCGTGCGCTTAATGATGTTGGCGTTGCCCTTAATGTCGCCCACACCCGGGCGGCCTTTGTCACGCTCAAGCAGTGAGAGCGGCGGGGGAGTATAGGTACCCAAAAGGGACTTTAAAGACAATGCGGCCGCTTTGGCCTGGAGTGCGCTTGTGTCGACCTTTGGTATGGCGGCGCGTGCCGCAGCCGGCTCGTACGGCTCGTCCTTCTCCTGTGTTGGCTCTTTGCCACGAGCTTCCTCAAGGCTCGGCTCGCTAAAGCCGGTTATGGTGGGCTCGAGCGGATCTTTTTTCCTAAAGAGTCCGGCGACCAAGTTCCACGCGCCTACAAATGGGTCCAAACTGATGCGGCCTTCGAGCAACAACAAAAGTGATATAAGAAGGAGCCCGCCTAGGCCGATGAGCGCCGCGTATATATCAAAGTATGCAACCGCAGGCCCGGCTATGGCTTGCCCAAAGTAGCCGCCGCGGCCCGATACTATTTGTATAAACCCGAGCCCGGCCACCAAAAACACGATGCTCGATACGAACTTAAGCCAGCTTATGGCCGGGCGCTCTTTTTGCAATGCGGCCCCGCCGAGCATAAAAAACAGCACAGGCACCAAAAAGTAACCAACCCCCAAAAGATTGCCAAACAGTATGTAGGCATCGCTGCCGGCCGGCCCGGCGGCGCCAAAGCCCGCCAACGTGAGCACCGCGCCCACAATAATAAGCAGCACTGCGGCTACGGCTTTTAGCGTTTCCCCGGGCACGCTTTTAAGCGGATTTAATCCGCCTTGTGGCTTGCCGCTTTTCTTTGCCATGATTTGGAAATAATAACACGCTAACCGCTAGCTTGTGCTCGCGGGGCTAGTTGATACACTCAAGGTCACAGGACGTCTTATAGTGTCTCTGAATATTGTAAGAGACAATAAAAGACATGCCAGTAAACTAAAGGACAATACTATGCCAGACAAAAGGTCAAAATTTCATGAATTTGCTTTGAAATCAATCCTTTTTAAAGGACGCGAGGACTGGTATTTTTGCTATCTTAAGGCCGAAAAGATAGCCCATGTCATGGCCGTTTTGGAGCGCAGCGCACCCATGCCCGCGGGCCTGCGTGTCCAAGAGATAGCGACTCGCGCCGCGGCACTGCCCGGCGATGTGGCCCACCTGGCGGCCGGTGAGGTAGAGGCAACGGTAGTGTTGGCCGACATATTTTCCTTGCTTTCGGCGGTGCGTTTAGCTGCGACAGAAAGCTTGATACACAAGGAGACTGCGGCAATATTGGAGAGCGAATACGAGGCCGTTGCCGAGCGCCTTATGGCGGGCAGCCACCCCTCGCCGTTTGTCAGTGCCGAGGACTTTCATATACCGCAATTATCTTTGGACTCGGGCCGAGGCTCTATATCGGACACGGGAATGTCTCATAGTGTCTTTGACCGTCCTATACATAAAGACATGCTTAAAGGACAATACGAGGCCGGCCCTAAAGGGCACTCGGAGCGCACAGAGCGCATATTGGAGTTTATCCGCAAACAAAAGAGCGCATCTATTAAGGATATAGCCGCTACTATTAAAGGATGCAGCGAAAAGACCATACAGCGAGAGCTTGCCGGTCTTATACAAGAGGGCTTGGTGCGCAGGGTAGGCGAGCGCCGTTGGAGCCAGTACCTGCCAGTTTAAGCGGCGGTTTTAAGCACCTTTTTAGGCCTTTTGGCAAGAGTACATAAGGACACAAAACCGTGGTTTGTCTATTGCCTCGAGGTCCCGCTTGGTGTACCCTGGCCCTGTCCTGGGGATGAACTATTTTAGCGTTGTCCACAGGGCTTTTTTGCGACCTCTCCGTGCTCGGCTATACTACTGAGTAACCCTGGCACATAGGGGGCACGTTCGTTGACAATTGCTTTGCATACATACTCCTGAACTCCTTGTCCCGCTTACGGAAAGATTACGCCTGAAACTCCGTCTACTACTTTGCTACCAACCTGGCGAAAGCCAGCGGTAGAACATGTTCTACGGTTCGGTTCGATTACTCGTGTTTAACAGTAATTATTCGTTTGTAGTAACTTATGTCTACTCTTACTAACAGTTCGACTCGCCTCGCTGCGCTCGTCGCAGGCGTTGCAGTTGCACTCGCTCTTATGAGCGCAGTTGCAGTTGCTCCGGCACAAGCTGCAGGACTTTCGTCCACGCAGGTGCAGGCAATCGTTACCTTGCTCGCATCGTTTGGTGCTGACTCGGCTACGATCGCAAATGTCACCGCGGCCCTTAACGGCCAGGCGACTACGGGTACTGGCTCCGGCTCTGCTGGCGCTTGCCCGGTTCTCTCACGTTCGCTTTCGTTGGGCGCAACTGGCGCAGACGTCAAGTCTCTTCAGATGTTCCTCAACGCTTCTGCTAACACCCGTGTTGCTGTATCCGGCGCAGGCTCTCCTGGTTTGGAGACCACCTACTTCGGTCCGGCTACTCAGTCGGCAGTAGTTAAGTTCCAGGCTGCTAACAACGTCTCCGCTATCGGCGTCGTTGGTCCTGCAACCCGCGCAGCTATCGCAGCAGTCTGCGGTACTACGGGCACTGGTACCGGCACCGGTACTGGTACGGGCACTGGCACTGTAGTCCTCCAGGGTGGCGAGGGTTCGCTCGATGAAATCGACAACACCTCTTCTAACCTCGAGTCCACAGTCCGCGAGGGCGAGACTCAGAATGTCTACGGAGTTCAGGCTAAGGCCAAAGACTCTGACGTCATGATCGAGCGTGTTGACGTTGACTTTACCCGCTCTGACACCACTCCTGGCGCAAGCTCTTCTCACCTTGATGACTATGTCTCCAAGGTAAGCTTGAACCTTGACGGCAAAGAGCTCGCTTCTATGGATGTCGACTCGGCAGACGAGAACGACAAGGCCACTGGCGACTTCGACAACACTGCAGACACCGGCGACAGCAAGGTTTACTCTTTCCGCTTCTCTGGTCTTAAGGGAGTGATAAAGGAGGACGACCTCGCTCGCTTGTACGTATCTGTTAAGGCTGTCAGCAACGTCGACTCTGACGATGCAGGCAAGACTTGGTACGTCCACATCCCGGTAGACGGCATCCGCGCCGTTGACGGTGCTGGTATCTCTGACACCTACGGTACTGACTCTGAGCTCGACGATGATACGTTCTCAGTCGAAAAGGCTGAGTCCGGCGACCTTAACCTCACTGCAAACGGCAGCGACAACGAGGACCGCGTAATCACTGTCAGCGCAGACAATGACACTAACGGTGAGGAGGTAATGGCCTTCAACCTTAAGTCTCAGACCTCTGACAACAACATCTCGGAGATCCGCGTAAACCTCGCAACCACCACTTCTACTTCGACTATGCTCTCTTCTGCTATCAACCAGTTGCACCTCTTCCAGGGCTCCAAGGAGATCGCAAGCGCAGACATCGAGGGCAGCATGGGTGACGAGCACGCTATCTTCGACAACCTCGACGTGGACATCAATGAGGACAGCGACGTTGACTTTACCGTCAAGGCTGACTTCAACGACAACGCTGACGAGCGCAATGGTCTCGCATTCCAGGCTTCTATCCCGGGTTCCGGTATCGAGGCTGAGGACGGCGAGCAGGATGATGTAACCATCGGTAACACTGTTACCGGCGGCGAAATCGAGCTCCGCACTACGGGCATCACGGCGGTCTTTAAGAGCGCTGATGAGGTTCGCAGCAACGGTTCTCTCGCAGGTGACGCTGACGCAGTTGACTTCACCATCAAGTTCAGCGTAACTGCTGTAGGCGATGACGATGTCTTCCTCGACGGCGACGTCCTCCAGGGCGTTGTGGCTCCGACCACCGCGACCGACGGTTTGACGTGGGCAACCACGACTGACTCGAGCACTGGTACTTCCAGCTACACCGGTATCCTTACCGCTGATGATGGTTACCAGAGCGGCGACGACACCAACAACGCAGGCGACAAGCGCTTCAAGATCGAGTCCGGTGCGACCAGG
>DASYIO010000123.1:0-1715 GCA_035997465.1 Minisyncoccota bacterium
CGTATCGATGCAAACGACGATGGTACCGACCCCGACAACTGGGCCAACAATGACGGCTATACCCGTGTGGGTGCAGACAGAGGCCAACAACTAATTGTCGGTACACCTGGGGCAAAAAATAGCAAACACTGGCCGATGAAAGGATTCTTCTGTGGCGATGATCACGAGATCTTGGGGACTGATCACAGCGGAGCGTACGAGCCTAGCGGCGAGCATTGCACAGCCATGTGGGGCGATTCAGAGGACAAGCTGTCGATAGGAGGCTCCATATTTAATGGAGATGTAGGGAGCTCGACAGAGGTAGCAGGCTTTACCTTTTCCAATCGCCCAAGTGGTAGCTCCAAAATTGGTACAACGAACTTTGACGCCTCGCCGGGCGAGTACTTTGTGGCACTGTGGAGGTACGACAACAATGTCGGCGGAGGTTTTAGCGCCAGCCGTATCCCCAGCACGTACTCCTATATAACAACAGGGTCTCCCTCTTCCGCCCCGCTCGACCTCGTTATCGTCCCGTTCACAATCGAATGAGCCGTATTACAACTAAACTAAATATGTACGACCGTGCGTACTAAGTTTTGATGAAAGTCCCTCTTGAACAAAAAGTGCGTCAGCAGGCACAGCGCGATGCAATTCAAAAAAGACTCACACTGCTTTTGGCGCGCCTTACCGTACGTCAGGGCCGTTCCTTATTTGTATCTGATGACATCCTCGTCAAACAGCTTGGTCTTATGGGCCGTGGTCGTGACCCTGCTTTTAAAGTTAGACAAGCGCTACAGCGTCTTGAGTGCAAAGGGCTCGTAACCCGCAATGGGAGGCGCGCTGCCTGGAGCGCACGACTTACACCCGCAGGGGCGCGGTTTGCTCAAGTACTCGAACTAAGCGGTAGTTTAGTTGCCAATCCAAAACGCTGGGATGGTCGCTGGCGTATGGTGATATTTGATGTCTGGGAACGTCGCAGACCGGTACGTGACAAATTACGTCGCGGCCTTCAAAATGCTGGTTTTTACAAAATTCAAAACAGCGTGTGGGCATATCCATACGACTGCGAAGATCTGCTTGTGTTTTTACGAGCTGAACTTCGTTTGGGTAGCGGAGTGTTGTATGTGATTGCAGATGGGATAGAAGGGGATGCACGCCTGCGTAGGCATTTTGGTCTGAAGTATTAAAACTTAGTGTGTACGACCGTACGCACTAAGTTTTATTTAATAAAAGTTTAGCCTCTGCCGACATCATGGCTCGATTACGCTATACTCTCGATATGTATAACCACGCGCCACAGGGGTACGTCTGCCCCATATGCCTGGTCGTTGACGGGGTGGAGGATGAGCGAACCATGGGCCGTCAGGCTGACATTGTTTATCGCGACGAGAACGTTCTTGCATATGTAAACTCCAAGTTTGTGGGCAACAACCCAGGCCATGTCATAGTCGTGCCTACGGCTCACTTTGAAAACTTATACGAGCTCCCGCCTGAGTATGCGCACGCGATTATGGATGCATCGCAAAAGATGGCGCTGGCGCTAAAGGCGGTTCGCAAATGCGACGCCATTTGGATAGTGCAAAATAACGAGCCTGCATCGGGCCAGCACGCATTCCACTACCATATGCACGTCTTCCCACGATGGGATAATGACAATCTTAGGGAGCTGGATATCCAAGGGAATGTCCGGGTCTCTGACCCGGCGGAACGTACACCATACGCAGAAGCTCTTAAGG
>DASYIO010000124.1:0-3281 GCA_035997465.1 Minisyncoccota bacterium
TGTCTACAAACAAATGCGACGAAAACCACTCCGGCAGCAACCCCCCGGCATCAATGACCGATTTAACTTTGCGTGCGACAAACCCCTGGCCCTTGGCCATCTCACGCAGGCGGTTGCCCGAGGAGTAAATATCACCGCCAAGCTTTTTGGCAAGCAGCTTAGCCTGAGTACCCTTGCCCGACCCCGGCCTCCCCATCATTAAAAATGTATGCACGTCCATACCTGCACTTTACTATAAATTGCCCGAAAGGCGCAGGGCTGCTACGAGGATGGAGAGCGCCATAAATACAAGTGAAATACGATCGACAAAGGCATCGGTCACCCAACCCGGAAACATTTTATAGGAGTAGTAGGTCAGGTAGTACGGGTTGCCCTCAACCTTTTGTCCCGCCTTGCGGCGAAAATAAAACTCAAGCGGCGTAAGCAGACAGTAGCGAAAGATTATCTGTGTAATAAACGTCACGCCGGTCACGGCCAAATACACGTAGTAATACGGCTCGGGCAAGAGCCAACCGAGCAGTATTACCATCATAAGGAGCGTATGGATTATAAAAACAAGCTCTGCGGCAACTCGTGCGACGATGCGGCTCATACGTTTAGTATAGCGCTAGTACTCGCGGATAGAAATTTGCGCGTCGATGCGGCGTGTAAGGTCCAGTATTACCGAGACCACGATCAAGAGGCCTGTGCCGCCAATAGCGAGGTTTTGTATGCCCGTAAGATTTTGTATAAGCAAAGGCAAGACCGCGATAAAGCCCAAAAATAGCGCACCGACAAACGTAATGCGGGTTATTGTGCGGCCCAAGTGCTCGGCGGTCGACTGGCCTGGGCGCACGCCCGGGATAAACGCGCCGTTTTTTTGCAGGTTGTCGGCAATGCTATTGGGCTCAAACGTAACCGCGGTGTAAAAGTACGTAAAGAGGAACACGAGCACAAAGTATATGCCGCCGTAGAGCCACTGGTTTTGCAAAATGCTCAGGATAAAGGCGGCGATGCCTGCAAGTATCGCAACGTGCGAGGTTTGAAAGAACGTCGCAAACATCTGTGGCAAGAGGAGGAACGAGAGTGCAAACACAATAGGGATAACGCCCGCCTGGTTTAAGCGCAGCGGCAAGTAGGTCGACGCGCCGCCAAAAAACTTCATGCCGCGCACGCGCTTGGCGTAGGTCACCGGCACGGGGCGCTCGGCCTCGGTAATAACAACGACGGCGGCAATAACCACAAGCGCCGCCGCCAAAAAGGCGAGGTAGACCGGTATCTGCGCCACATCGAACGAAAAGAGCGTCTGCGATATAGCCGATGGCAGGCGCGCCACAATGCCCGCAAAGATGACGACCGATACGCCGTTGCCCAGCCCGTACTCCGAAATAAGCTCGCCAACCCACATAAGCAGTATCGAGCCCGCAACGATGGAAAGCAGGCTTACCCCAAAGGCAAAGGGCGTAAGCGCGGGCAGTACGCCCTGGCGCTCGAGGATGATAAGAAAGCTGATGCCCTGCACTGCGGCAATAGGGAGCGTAAGCAGGCGCGAGTACTGCGCAAACCTGGCGCGGCCTGCCTCGCCCTCTTCCTGGTACATAGCCTTGAGGCTTGGCACCATCATGGTCAAAAGTTGCATCACAATTGACGCAGTAATGTAGGGGCCCACACCGAGCATCACAAGCGATAGGTTGCTAAGCCCGCCGCCCGAAAAGAGGTTAAGAAAGTTAAAAAACTGGCTTTGGGCAAAAAAGTTCTGCAGAGCCGCCGCATCAATACCCGGGATAGGTATAGCCGCCAAGACACGGGTAACGGCCAGAGCCCCCGCCACAAACAAAAGGCGGTTGCGCAGAGCCGCATCCGAGAGAAGCAGCGAGAGTTTCTGAAGAGGGTTCATAGTTAGTTGAGTTTGGAGTTAAGAGTCATGAGTTAAGATCTTGCATCGTGGCTCATATCTCTTGACTCTATTGCACGCTGCCGCCTGCCTTTTCTATCTTTTCGCGGGCGCTGCCTGATACGGCGCAGCCCGATATGGTGAGCTTTTTGCTCAGCTCGCCATCGCCCAATATTTTAACAACCGGGGTCGAGCCTTTGCGCGCGCGCACAAGCCCGCGCTCGCGCAGGGTTGCCGGAGACACCGTGTCGCCTGCCGCAAACATAGACTCAAGCGCCGATACGTTAACGATAGCCAGGGGTGCTTGGATGCTAAGCAGCGAGTTGACGCCGCGACCGCGCAGCTTCGGGATCTTCTTAAGTTGCTCGCGTATTTCGGGGCGCTTTTTGTGGCCCGAGCGCGCGTTTTGACCCTTGGTACCGCGACCCGATGTTTTGCCGCGGCCACCGCCACGACCAACACGCTTTTGCGCTTTCTGAGGAGTTTTTCGTTTTAAATCGTGGAGCTGCATATAAGTTCAATATTATGCCTTCAATTTCTTAAGGGCTTCGATGGCTGCGCGCGCGTTGTTAAGGCCGTTCTTGCTCCCCGAGTGGACCTTAGCGACAATGTTAGAGACTCCCGCGAGCTCAAGTACCGGGCGCACCGAGGATCCCGCCACCAAACCGCGGCCACGGGCCGGCATAAGTGCTACGCGCGAGGCATTGTACTTGGCCGACACCTCATGCGATATAGAGTTGTCTTTGGTCAAGCTAAGCGTGATCATGTGCTTTTTGGCGTCGCGGGTAGCCTTATCAATTGCAAGCGTGGTGTCCCCTGCTTTGCCCAGGCCTACGCCTACTTTGCCCTTTTTGTTGCCGATGATTATTGCGACCGAGAAAGAAAATCGGCGACCGCCGGCAACCACGCGCGACACGCGGCGTATGGTTATCATCTTAGAGTCGTACTCCGACTTGGCGCGAGGCGGGCGCGGGCCACGGCGGTCACCTGCGCGACCACCCGGGCGGCCTCCCCTGCCTCCTGCACGAGCGCGAGGGCCGCGCGCGTCGGCAGCGGCAGCCACCGGTGCACCTGCGGCATCGGCAACAACCTCCTGTGCTGCGACAGCGTCAGGGGCTTGTGCCTCCGGGGTGATAGTTGTTTCTAGTTCATCAGCCATATAGTTGTTTAAAATTTGAGTCCTCCCTCGCGTGCGGCATCCGCCAAGGTAGCGATGGCGCCAGTATAGCGGAAGCCACCGCGGTCGAACACTACCGCATTAATACCCTTGGCCTTTGCGGCTTTGGCTATCTCTGCACCAACCTTCTTGGCGTCATCCATTTTTATAGCTGCAAGGGTGTGGCCCTTGGTGTCATCAATAACCTGCGCCTCAAGATAGCGGTTAGATTTATACACAGCCAAGCGCGGG
>DASYIO010000125.1:0-1904 GCA_035997465.1 Minisyncoccota bacterium
ACCGGTACCAGGACTCGACGGCGGGCGGCTGCTTATTATCATCATCGAGGCCGTCATCCGCCGCCCAGTACCGCAGCGCGTCATAACCCCGATTATGTTTGTGGGCCTGGCCCTTATAGTCCTTTTGATGATAGCGGTCTCGGTGCACGACATCGCCAAGCTGGTAGGGTAGGCAGCCTTTTGCCAGCCCTCGCTTTTGGCACTACAATGGCTCTTACGTATGCGGCAATCTAAGCTCTTCACTAAAACAAGGCGCGAGGCGCCCAAAGACGAGGTTTCTAAAAATGCCCAGCTTCTTATTCGTGCCGGCTACATCCACAAAGAGATGGCGGGCGTATACTCGTACCTGCCGCTTGGCCTGCGCACTTTAAATAAGATCGAAAATATAATCCGCGTCGAGATGGACAAAATTGGCCGCGAGGTTTTACTGCCTGCACTCTCGCCACAAGAGCTGTGGAAGCAGACCGGCCGACTGGGCATTGTTGACTCTTTAATGCGCACCGTAGGCGCCAACGAGTTGTCGCTTGCAAAGAACGACGCATCATATGTTTTAAATCCTACGCACGAAGAGCTCATTACCCCTATCGCGCAAGAAAACTTGCAGTCATACAAAGACCTGCCTGCCGCGTATTACCAAATACAAAACAAATTCCGTAACGAGGCGCGTGCCAAGTCGGGGCTTTTGCGCGGCCGGGAGTTTAGGATGAAGGATCTTTACAGCTTTCATCGCGACGAGGCCGACCTGCTTAAATACTACGAGCAAGCCAAAGACAGCTACCGTGCGGTGTTTAATACGCTCGACATCGGCAAAGACACATTTATTACCCTTGCCTCGGGCGGCGACTTTACTACCGGTTTTAGCCACGAGTTCCAAACGCTGGTCGAGAGCGGCGAGGACACCATCTACCTCGACCGTGCAACCAACATTGCTTACAACAAAGAGGTCGTAACAGACGAGAACGCCAAAAAGCTCGGTGTTAATTTTGACTCTATGGAGCAAGTTAAGGCATGCGAGGTCGGCAACATCTTTCCGCTCAACACCAAATTTAGCAAAGCGTTTAATTACAACTACACCGACGAGGAGGGCAAGCAACAGTTGGTCTACATGGGCTGCTATGGCATCGGGCCCTCGCGCTTGATGGGCATACTGGTCGAGAAGTTTGCCGACGACAAAGGCATTGTCTGGCCCGAGGCGGTAGCACCCTTCCGCGTGCACCTGGTGTCCTTGGCCAACAGTAACGACGACGTTGTACAAGAGGCCGATGAGCTGTATCGCGAGTTGAGCGAGGCTGGTGTCGAGGTGTTGTATGACGATCGCGACGCCAGGGCGGGCGAGAAGTTCGCCGACTCTGACCTTATTGGCATCCCACTGCGTATTGTCGTTTCAGAAAAAACACTAGCTGCCGGCAAGTTCGAGTGTGTCGAGCGTGCCGCGGGCACAACACACCACAAGAGCCTCTCCGAGCTCATCGGTATGCTGACAACACGATAACGTTTACAGAGCCCCCATATCCCGATGGCTAACTACTTCCAAAACCGAATTCTCCCGATGTTTTCAAACGACATCGGTATCGACCTGGGCACGGCCAACACGCTTGTGTACTTGCGCGGCAAGGGGATAGTCGTGACAGAGCCCAGCGTCGTTGCGGTCAACAACAAAACGGGGCAGGTTGTTGCCGTGGGCACGGCCGCCAAGCAGATGCTGGGCCGCACGCCCGGGCACTTGGTTGCGGTGCGGCCCTTAGTCGAGGGTGTGGTGTCTGACTACGAGGCCACCGAGGAAATGTTGGCTTACCTTATGAACCGCGCGCAGGGCGTATCTAAAAAAATGCTCGGGCCGCGTGCCGTCCTTGGCGTGCCCTCGGGCATTACCAACGTCGAGGTGCGCGCTGTTATAGACGCCG
>DASYIO010000126.1:0-4321 GCA_035997465.1 Minisyncoccota bacterium
CGGTCAACCGAGCCGTACATCGATGCCTTGATAAGCATGCGCGTAGTGTTTTGGAACGACGCCGCCGATAGGAACGAGGCGCGAGACAGCGACACATCAAGGATACCCATGACCAGGCCCTCGCTCTTAGCCGGCTCGTCGCCCGCCGCCTTAGCAGTCGCGTTGACAGCGTCAAAGTCTGTCTCGGACATTATGTCGCCAACCGACAGCTCGGTAACACCAGAGCTTGCGATTTTAACGCGGCTAAACATCTGACGGATGATGACCTCGAGGTGCTTAACGGAGATTGAGGCGCCCTGGAGCTCGTAGATCTTAATGACCTCGGTGATCATGTACTCCTGGGTCTTTTCTTTACCCGCGTACTTGAAGAGCTCTTGCAGGTCGGCCGAGCCGTCGGTCAAAAGCTGACCCTTGAGTATTTTGTCGCCGGCCTTAACAACCGGGATGCGGCGGCTGGGCAACTCGTACTCGATAACCTCGCTACCCTTTTTGGTTTTAGACTTGTGCTCGAGGTCCGGAGTAACAATGATTATTTTTTCTTTGCCGTCGTCTTTGACCTCGAGTACTTCGCCCGAGACCGAGGCGACCACAGCCGGGTTGCGCGGCATGCGACGCTCAAAGATCTCCTCGACGCGCGGCAAGCCTCGGGTCACGTCGCCCTCTGCTGATGCGGCACCACCGGCGTGCTTAACGTTCATGGTCAGCTGGGTGCCCGGCTCGCCTATTGCCTGTGCGGCAATGGTGCCTACGGCCTCGCCCAGGGCGACCGGCTTCATCGAGCCTAGGTCAGCTCCGTAGCAGTGGGCGCAAATGCCCTTCTCTGCGCGGCAGCCGATGGGGCTGCGTACATAGACAGACTCGACACCCGAGTCCTCTATATGCTTAGCGTCCAGCTGGGTAATAAAGTGGCCTTTTTTGTAGCCCTCTATGTCGGTAGCAAGGAAGCGGCCTTCGATGTTCTTAGCCAAGAAAGTGCCGATGCCCGAGGCCGACTCGCGGCGCACGGCCACACCTTCTTTAGTGCCGCAGTCCTCAATGCTGACAACAATGTCTTGCGCGACGTCAAACAAGCGGCGGGTCAGGTAGCCGGCCTTAGCGGTCGAAAGTGCGGTGGCGGCCAAGCCCGAACGCGAGCCGTGTGTTGTGATGAAGTACTCGATGGGGCTTAGACCCTCTTTCATTGACTTGGTAACCGGGAGCTCCAGGGTCTCGCCAGAGGGAGATGCGATGAGGCCTTTCATGCCGGCCATCTGGGTAAGCTGGGCCGGAGAGCCGCGAGCGCCGGAGCGCAACATGTCCTCCACAGAGCCGTTGCGCGGCAAGGATGCAGGGATGAGCTTTTCCACCTGGGCTTTGGCATCGTGCCAGACCTCAAGGTTCATGCGGTAACGCTCTTCCTCCGACAGTAAGCCTTCTTGCCAGTGACGCACTATCTCTTCGGACTTCGCCTGGGCCGTGTCGACTATGCCCTGCTTTTCTTTGGGGATGCGGATGTCATCCAGCGACCACGTAATACCCGACTGGGTCACGTAGCGGAAGCCGAATGTTTTGATGCGATCCATAATCTCGGGGATCTTCTCGAGGCCGTAGCGGGCAATAAGATCGTTGACCAGTTTAGCGAGACCTTTGTTGTCGATGCTGTAGTTGATGTAGGGGTAGTCGGACGGAAAGACGGTATTGAAGAGCAAGCGACCAACGGTGGTCTCGAAGAGCTGTCCGCCGAACTGGGCGTACTTGTCCTTTTCGCTCGGTAATACTTTTATCTTGGCCTGGAAGCCTACCTGACCATAGTCGTAGGACAGTATCGCGGCGTTAGGCGACTGGAACGCCAGGCCTTCGCCCTTCATGCCCTCGACCTCTTTGGTCATCCAATAGGCACCAAGCAAGATGTCGAGGAGTTTTGATGCCACGACCGGCTGGGCGTTGCCCGGCTTGAGGATGTTCTTGGGAGCGGCCATAATTTCGCGCGCCTCGGCCTGAGCCTCTGGGCTAAGTGGCACGTGGACGGCCATCTGGTCGCCGTCGAAGTCGGCGTTAAACGCAGGGCATACCATCGGATGCAGCTGGATAGCGTTGCCCTCGATAAGTATCGGTTGGAAGGCCTGTATACCAAGGCGGTGCAGGGTTGGTGCGCGGTTAAGCAATACGTACTTGTCTTTAATGACGTCTTCGAGTATTGCCCACACTTCGGCGACGCCCTCGTCTATGAGGCGTCCGGCGCCGCGGATGTTGTAAGCCAACTCTTTTTCAAGCAGTTTGCCGATAACAAACGGGCGGAAGAGCTCGAGCGCCATGTGCTTGGGCAGACCGCACTGGTTGAGCTTGAGCTCGGGGCCCACGACGATAACCGAGCGACCCGAGTAGTCGACGCGCTTACCCAAGAGGTTCTGGCGGAAGAGCCCGTGCTTGCCCTTAAGATTGTCGCTAAGGGACTTAAGCGGACGCGTGCGAGCCTGCGTGGTTGCCGAGTATGCGGCTCCACCGTGGCGGATAGAGTTGTCGACAAGAGCGTCGATGGCCTCCTGCAAGATGCGCTTTTCGTTGCGCAAGATGACATCCGGCGCGTGGATTTCGATAAGTTTCTTGAGACGGTTGTTGCGGTTGATGACGCGGCGGTACAGGTCGTTGACGTCTGATGTTGCATGGCGGCCGCCCTCAAGAGCGACCATGGGGCGCAAGCCCGGAGGTATCACAGGTATGCGGGTGAGGAACATCCACTCGGGGCGAACGCCCGAGCGCACCATACCGCGCACAATGGAAAGGCGCTTGCCCAATTTTTCGCGCTCGGCGGCGCCGGCGTCTAGCAGTGCGGCCTCTATCTCTTTGACAAGAGCCTTAAGGTCGAGCGACTTGCAGAGGTTATATATGGCCTCGGCACCGATGCCCGCCTCGAATATGGCTCCGTACTTGATCGCAAAGCGATGGTATTTGGGCTCGTCGAGCACGGCTCCTACGTGGAGGCTCTCGATATCTTTTTTGGCCTCCAAAAAGAGCTCTTTCATCTTCTCTTTGGACTTGTCGTCCTGGAGGTTTTTCATCTTCTGTTTGTACTCGGCCTCGAGCTCGGTGCTGATACGAGTCTTTTCTTTTTCGTGGATGGTATTGACGATGTAGCCGGCAAAGTAAACTACTTTCTCGAGCTCCCCGCCGCTAATGCCCAAGACCATGGCCAAACGAGACGGTATTGCGCGCAAGAACCAGACGTGTGCCACAGGCACAGCCAGGTCGACGTGGCCCATGCGCTCGCGGCGCACTATTGCGCGGGTAATTTCCACACCGCACTTTTCGCAGATGATGCCCTTGTAGCGGATGCCGCGGTATTTGCCGCAGTAACATTCGTAGTCGCGCTCCGGGCCGAAGATCTTTTCGTCAAACAGAGAGTTTTTCTCGGGGCGTTGCGTGCGGTAGTTTATCGTCTCGGGCTTGGTGACCTCGCCGTGCGACCACTCCAAGATGCGCTCGGGAGATGCCGGGCGGATACGCACTGCGTCAAAGTCAGAGGCCTCGGCGCCAGGAGTTTTGCGTGCACCAGCCACAGGCGAGCCGCCCCGCATAAGCTCAACGTCGAGCGCCAAGCCGCGCAGCGTGTGCAAGAGCACGTTAAAGGATGCGGGCGCAAAGTGGTGGGTGATGCGCTCACCGCGCACGATACTGTCGAATGCGGCCGAGCGTCCCTGGATGTCGTCTGACTTAATAGTGAGCATCTCGCGTAGCGTGTATGCCGCGCCGTAGCCCAAGAGTGCCCAGACTTCCATCTCGCCAAAGCGCTGACCGCCGCCCTGTGCCTTGCCGCCCAGCGGCTGCTGGGTGATAAGAGAGTACGGACCGATGGAGCGCATGTGGATCTTGTCCTCAACCATGTGGTGAAGCTTGAGGATGTACATGTAGCCCACCGCGATGTCCTGCTCGAACGCCTCGCCAGTGCGGCCGTCGTACAGCTTCATTTTGCCGTTTTCGGCGTGGCCGGCCGATTTAAGCTCGGCGCGGATCTCCTCTTCGGTAGCGCCCGCAAACGGCGGGCAAATGGCCTGGTAGTTAAGTGTGTTAGCGGCCAACCCCAAGTGGAGCTCGAGAATCTGACCGAGGTTCATGCGTGATGGCACGCCAAGCGGTGTCAAAATGACGTCAACCGGGCGACCGTCTTCCATGTAGGGCATGTCCTCTTCGGGCAAGATGCGCGAAATAACGCCCTTGTTGCCGTGGCGGCCGGCGAGCTTGTCGCCAACGGAAACGGTGCGCAACTGCGCTATCTCGATGTGGATGCGCTTGATGATGCCGGACTCCAGCGAGTGCCCCGCCTCGCGGCTAAAGACCTTAACGC
>DASYIO010000127.1:0-8034 GCA_035997465.1 Minisyncoccota bacterium
TACCCGCAAGGGAACCGACCGAGGTCGAACTCAAAGCCCTGAAAAGCGCAAATTTTAATTTGCGCAAATAAAGTAGAGTATGGGCGTAAGCCCTGTATTAAAAAATGGCAATTACAAAAGAGAAGAAGAGCGAGATAGTAAAGGGCGTTAAAGATATCGCAAGCAAGGCCAAGACATTGGTCTTTGCGAACTTTAAAGGCCTTAGCGTCGCGCAGCAGTCTGAAATGCGCAAAGCTTTGCGCGCGCAGGGCATAGGCTACACCGTAGCTAAAAAGTCACTCATGCGCCTGGGCTTGGCCGATGCCAAGTACGCGGGCACCGAGCCCGAGTTGGTAGGCGAGGTCGCCTTGGCTTATGGCGAGGACGAGCTTGCTCCTGCGCGCGAGCTGTTGGTGTTCGTCAAAAAGTTTGGCGATACGTTGGCATTTGCGGGCGGCGTGTTCGGCGGCAAGTATGTGTCTAAAGAGGAAATAACCTCTATAGCGGCTATACCGGGCATGGAGGCTCTGCGGGCTCAGTTCGTACAACTTATCAATTCGCCCATACAGCGCTTTGCGGTCGTGCTTAACGCTAAGGCAACTAAAGAATAATTATTATGGATGAAAAATTTAAAGGTTTGGTAGATCAGGTCGAGAAGATGTCGGTGCTTGAGCTCCACGAGCTCGTTAAGGCTCTTGAGGAGCATTGGGGAGTATCTGCGGCGGCGGTTGCCGTTGCGGGACCGGCCGCAGGTGCGGCGGCAGGCGAGGAAAAGACCTCGTTTAACGCGCATCTTACCGATGCGGGTGCTCAAAAGGTACAGGTCATCAAGGCGGTTAAAGACGCTCTGGGCTTGGGACTTAAAGAGGCCAAAGACCTCGTAGATGCGACTCCGACCGTGCTCAAAGAGGGTATGAAGAAGGAAGACGCCGACAAACTTAAGGCAGCCGTAGAGGCAGCTGGCGGGAAAATCGAGCTGAAATAAGCATTTGTTTGCACGGTACGGGGTAGGCGCGTAGAATACGCCTATCCCGTTTGCCGTTATATGACTGACCCGCTGATCAAACTTTTTGGAAGCCACGCACGGCTGAAGTTGCTCCGGCTTTTTTTATTTAATCCGTCGCAATCGTTTACTGTGGCCGAGGCTTCGTTGCGCAGCAAAGTAGGCTTGCCCGAAGCGCGCCGAGAGCTTGAGCTTTTAAAACAAGTCGGACTGCTTAGCCGCTCGCGCGGCAAGCGTGTGCGGTTTGGTCTTAACGATAAGTTTCCATACTTGGTGGCGCTTAAACATTTGCTATTAAATACCGCACGACGCGGCGAGTCGGTGCCCGAGCGCCTGCGCAGCGCGGGCGTTATAAAGCTTGTCATACTAACGGGCGTATTTGTGGGCGATGTTGAGGGCGGCCTTGATATGCTGATTGCTGGTGACCGCATACGCGAGCCTGCTTTGCGCGAAAAGGTGCGCGGACTCGAAGCAGAGCTTGGCCGCGAGCTGCGTTACGCGCTCTTGAGTACCCCGGACTTTTTGTACCGCCTCAATATGAACGACAAGCTTATACGCGATGTAATGGACTATCCGCACCGCATTGTCTTTGACCGGCTCGACATAGGTCTTAAATAAGGCCCAGCAGGGGCCTTTTTGGGTATCCCCACAGCTCATTGCCTCTGCGGTCCCGCTTGCTACAATTAAGGGGTCGAATTTAACAGTATTAATAGTAATAGTATTTACGTATGATCTTTTCTCAGTGGGGTATGACGCTGCAGCAGTCGTTTAACGATTTGCTGTGGGCTACGGTCAACTTCCTCCCGAACCTGGTCTTGGCGATCATTATCTTCGTCATCGGCTGGTTTTTGGGTGTGCTTATCGGTCGCGTTATAGAGCAGGCAATCAAAGCCATTAAGGTCGACCACGCGCTTAAGGCCGCAGGTGTCGAGGAGGTTGTTAACCGCGCGGGTTGGCAGCTTAACTCCGGCATGTTTATAGGCGCCTTGGTCAAGTGGTTCATCATCATCGTATTTCTTTTGGCCGCTCTGTCGGTCATGGGGCTTACATCGGTGACGCTCTTCTTGGAGCTTGGGCTCTTGCCGTACTTGGCGCGCGTCATTGTCGCGGTGCTTATCATCGCGATTGCCGCGGTTGTCGCAGAAGTTGCACAGTCTATTGTCGCGGGCTCGGCTCGCGCAGCAGGTGTTGCATCGGCAGGCTTTGCGGGCACGGTAGCCAAGTGGGCTATCTGGATCTTCGCAATACTTGCGGCGCTCGACCAGCTTGGCGTGACTCCGTTTGTGCAAACGATATTCACCGGCGTGGTAGTCGCTGTGTCTATCGCGTTTGGTCTTGCATTTGGTTTGGGCGGTCAGGAAGCTGCAGCGCGCTTTATCGAGCGCACGCGCGGCGACATCAACGGTCGTTAATTAACGTAGTAGAACATGTTAAACAAAACAGCCCCATTGCGGGGCTGTTTTGTTTTTGGTTGAATAATAGCTGGCGGAGGAATACCAATGAACCTTCTAGGACGGCTACTTGGTCGGGAGGAAGTTCCCGGCGCGCTTTGCCAAGAGTGGTGTTGCGGCTTTACGGTGCACTGTCCGCACTGTGAGGCGAAACAGCTCTCGGATCAGACGCTCGCTGTCATTGTTGGACAGGCAAATGGCACCTATGCCTGTACAAAATGCGGTAAAAAGTTCGGCGTCAATGTCAGCCGCAAGTTCGCATGAACAGATTGGGCCGCCCTTGTGGCGGCCCTTGATGGTTATATACTGTTGGCATGAAAGAGAAGCCGCTCGCAGACATGCAGAAAGAAATTGTGCGTGTGTTTAAGGAATACGAAAAGACGGGTACGCACAAGTGGACCGCAGATATTGCTGCAAAAGATTTGTCATACCAACTAGGCTCTTTGACCAAGCGCATGATGCAACTAAAAGGGGAGCGGTATGCCGACGGTTTAAATAAAAAAGAGTTAAAGAAATTTGTAGCCGACGAGCTGGCTGATATTTTGGCCGAGGTGCTGTTTATTTCGCACGAGCTTGGCATCGATATCCAAGAGGCCTGGGGCGGCATGATCGGCTCGGACAAAAAGAAAATCAGTTCGCGCAGCAAGAAGTCTTAAAACCATTTAGCGCCGCGGGTATTGCCGCGGCGCTGTCACGTTTTTGTTATGGAGCCGAAGCAAAGCCGTGCCCCATCTTCTCCGCAAAACTCTATCCAGGCCAAACGGCCTTGGCCCATTTTAATACCGTTATGGTCTACTGGAATATAAGCCTGCCCCGAAGGATAGTGCTCGAAGTACAGCTTGCTCGGCACAAAACATATGCCACGGCTTGCGGGCACATCCGGTGCGAGGGTCAAGCAAAAAACAAGTGCCTCCGGAGGTTCTTCTGTGACATAGGGCGTAACTCGCACAAGCACCGACTTGCCTTGCGCAAATTTGGTAGAAAAGACCGGACAAATGTGCCCTCCAATCACAATCGTCCTGGGCACAATCCGTCTTGTCGATACCCTCAAAGGACCGGCCGAAAGCCCCGCCCGAAGTACACAGTCCTGTACTTTTTGCAGGGCTGGATGTTTGGCAAGCAGATCTTGGCTCATCCGACCCTCCCGGGGCTAGGGTGCATTTCCGGCCCAAATACTAGGCTTTTGAGCCTTATTTTGCAAGCAACCTTGCCCGCCAGCAGGGGAGTTTGACACTCCAAACACACTCCTATATACTGGCCCTACACAGATTATGTTGACCACGATTAAGCGCACCTGAAGTTGGACGGTAAGCCTTGTGGCTCGCCGCCGCTTCCTCAAGCGGCTTTTTTAGTCTCAAAATTCTGTCGGACTTTGACAAACTTCTCTTCGGAGAACGACAAGCCGCCCTGCAGAGAAATTTCCCATGTTGGGTCTTTTCAGCTCTGTGGAGGTGGAAAGGTAACAAAAATCAAAGTTTACAGAAGTAATCGCTCTGTAAATAACAACAACAGATTATTGCGGTTCTCAAGCTTCCTTTTCTGCAAAGAGAGGAAACTATAAGGGCGTATGGTGGATGCCTAGGCTTTGAAAGGCGATGAAGGACGCGGCGTGGCGGCGAAACGCTTCGGGGAGGTGCCAAGCAACCTTTGATCCGGAGATGTCCGAATGAGGAAACTCAGTAGAAAGAAATTTCTATTATCTTGACGCAAGTTAAGATGCATACCCAGGGAAGTGAAACATCTCAGTACCTGGAGGAAAAGAGACTAATAAGTATTTCGTTAGTAGCGGCGAGCGAACGCGAATCAGCCCAAACCGTAGAGACTAGACTCTGCGCATAGCAGCAATGCGGTGCTCAGGGTCTAGGAATCTGCGGGGTTATAAGACATTGTTAGACACTTCGAGTGTCACTAAGTTACAAATTGTGAAGGTAGCCGAAGCCGCTGGGAAGCGGCGCCCCAGAGGGTGAAAGCCCCGTAGGCGAAACCGACACAACTTATACAATGCTCTTGAGTAGCTCAAGACACGAATGGCTTGAGCGAATTTGCCGGAACTAACCGGTAAGGCTACATACTTTCAAAGACCGATAGTGAACAAGTACCGTGAGGGAAAGGTGAAAAGCACCCCGGTAAGGGGAGTGAAATAGATCTGAAACCATATGTCTACAAAGAGTGGAAGAGGGCGCAAGTCCTCGACCGCGTGCCTATTGAAGAATGAGCCTGCGAGTTAATGTGTGCCGCGTTATGGCTAAGGGGGAAACTCCGGAGCCTAAGGGAAACCGAGTGTGAATAGCGCGTCTGTGGCACGCATTAGACCCGAAGCAAGGTGAGCTACCCATGAGCAGGGTGAAGTGAGGAGAAATCCTCATGGAGGCCCGAACCGTTGAGCCGTTCAAAACTCTCGGATGACTTGTGGGTTGGAGTGAAAAGCTAATCGAACCTTGTAATAGCTGGTTCTCTCTGAAACAGCTTTTGGGCTGGCGTCGCATTTATTGAGCTTTGGGGGTAGAGCACTGGAAGGACTCAACAGGTCGCAAGATCGTGAGTCCTATCAAACTCCGAATACCAAAGTTGTTATGCGGCAGTTAGTACGTGGGGGCTAAGCTCCACCGTACAAAAGGAGAAGAGTCCTAGATCTCAAGTTAAGGTCCCAAAATCTACGTTAAGTACATCACAAGGAGGTGGAGTTTCACAGACAATGAGGATGTTGGCTTAGAAGCAGCCATCATTGAAAGAAAGCGTAACAGCTCACTCATCGAGAGACTCTGCGCCGAAGATAATCGGGGTTTAAACGTAGTACCGAAGCTGAGGATGTGCATGCGCTTCGGCGTGTGCACGTGGTAAGAGAGCGTTCCCTTCGCAATGAAGCCAAAGGCGCGAGCCATGGTGGAGCGCTGGGAAGTGAGAATGCAGGCACAAGTAACCGCAATGCGGGTGAGATCCCCGCACGCCGAAAGATCAAGGTTTCCTTGGCGATGTTGATCAGCCAAGGGTTAGTCGGGCCTAAGGGGATGGCGAAAGCCGCACCCGATGGACAGTAGGTTAATATTCCTACACCGGCATACAGGTGATGGAGGGACGGAGGAAATAAATCGACGCGCTTTATTGGATTAGCGTCTGTGCTTTAAGATATGTACCGTAGGCAAATCCGCGGTACGCAGTATCGAAAGTGCGGGGCAGGGGAGGCTTCGGCCAAGCCAATGTCGACGAAGAGCCTTCCAAGAAAAACTTCTAAACTTAACTGTATGTACGTCCGTACCGCAAACCGACACAGGTGATCAGCTCGAGAAGAGCAAGGCGAACGAGTGAGTGTACTCCAAGGAACTCGGCAAAAAAGCGGCCGTACCTTCGGAATAAGGCCTGCCTCTAGCAATAGAGGCCGCAGCGAAAGTTTCCCTGGCAACTGTTTACCAAAAACACAGCTCCCTGCGAACCGGCAACGGGATGTATAGGGGGTGACACTTGACCAATGCCAGAAGGTCAACCACGGTCGTTGGTATGTAGCAATATGTACTGGTGAACTGTGTAAGCCCTGGTGAATGTCGGCGATAACTATAATCGTCCTAAGGTAGCGAAATTCCTTGTCTGGTAAGTTCAGACGCGCACGAATAGTGTAATGACTGGGGAACTGTCTCGGAGTACAGCTCGGTGAAAATACAGTACCGGTGAAGATGCCGGTTACCTGCAGATAGACGAAAAGACCCCAGAAGCTTTACTGTAGCTTGATATTGCTTATACGATGCAACTGCGTAGCATAGGTGGGAGAGGTTGAAGTCACGATTTCGGTTGTGGCAGACTCGTCAGTGAAATACCACTCTGTTTTGTTGTATAAGCTAACCGGCTAGCGAACCTAGTCGAGACAGTATCTGGTAGGCAGTTTTAGTGGGGCGCTATCCTCCTAAAAAGTAACGGAGGAGTGTATTAAGGTCCTCTAGGCGCGAATGGAAACCGTGCCGATAGCGCAATGGCAAAAGAGGGCTTGACTGCAAGGCGTAAATGCCGAGCAGGTGCGAAAGCAGACCATAGTGAACCGACCGTTGGCATTAGACGCCGCGGAAGATTATCTGACAAAAGCTACTCTGGGGATAACAGGCTAGTTCCGCCTAAGCGTCCATAGCGACGGCGGAGTTCGGCACCTCGATGTCGGCTCATCTTATCCCGGGGGTGAAGAAGCTCCCAAGGGTATGGCTGTTCGCCATTTAAAAAGATACGCGAGCTGGGTTCAGACCGTCGTGAGACAGGTTGGTCTCCTATCTACTGCAGGCGTCGATTATTGAAGAGGTTTGCCCCTAGTACGAGAGGACCGGGGTGAACGGACCACTGGTCTGAGAGCTTTCCTGCCAAGGGAACCGCTCTGTAGCTATGTCCGGAAAGGATAAGTGCTGAAAGCATCTAAGCACGAAGCCGGCTCTAAGATGAGTAATCATTACGATCCGTTAGAGATGATGACGTTGATAGGCTTTAGCTGTAAGCACAGCAATGTGTTGAGGCGAGAAGTACTAATCGATCAAGTTAACCCTTTTAAGCAGAGTCGGAGGTTTGAGCATCGCAATAATTTGTTGTTGGAGAAGTTTGTTTACCTTGCAGAATATATATAAAGATTAAGTTTTTCGTCTTGGTGATTTAGCGATGGGGTCACACCCGTTCTCATTCCGAACACGGAAGTTAAGCTCATTTGCGCCGATGGTAGTCTGGGTACAACCAGGCGAGAGTAGGTAGTCGCCAGGACAAAGAACTGAATCAAAATAGTAGAGGGGTATCTAAGTAGTTTTAATAATGGTTATATGGGGGTGGAGGGCTTGATCTTTAGCCTCTAGGCATCTGCGCTTAGACGGTCCAGAAAAGCGCGCCTCGGCAATTAGTGCACCAGCGCGTAAAAGGCGTGCGCGATTCTGTCGCGGCTCTCTTAGCTCCAGCCCCGTGCTTTCGGGGCTGGAGTCTAACTTTTTGCTATACAATTAGGCCATGGCACTCTCTTGGAGCGGGCGCAGAAAGGCTTTATACACCGCAGTTGCGGGAGTATTGGGGCTTATGCTCGCTATTTTTGTATACCAAGCGCTTTTTACCGCGCCGCCTTTGTGCACCGACGGCAAGCAAAATGGGCTAGAGCACGGGGTAGACTGTGGCGGCACATGCAGCCTTTTGTGTCCAGGCGAGGCTCGCGCACCTATTGTCCAGTGGTCGCGCTCATTTAAAACCGATTCGCAAACCTACACGGCTGCGGCCTATATACAAAACAACAACTCGGGCGCGGGTGCCCGCCAGGTGGCCTACAGCTTTCAACTTTTTGATGCCGACAACAACTTGGTCGTCGAGCGCCAAGGTGTGCAAGACTTGCCGCCCATACCAGTGGTGCCCATTATCGAGCCCAACATTAACGTAGGATTTAAGACCGTGGCACGTACACTTTTTTCTTTCTCGGCTCAGCCGGTATGGGTTAAGGCAGGCGAGCTTCCTAAACTGAGCATTGCCGACCAAAAGTTATCGGCAGACGGCACAAGGCTATCGGCGTCATTGCACAACGACTCGCTTGTGGCGGTGCGTGCCACCGTAGCGGCAGTATTGTTTGATGCAGACAGTGTCGCACGCTCTGCATCCAAAAGT
>DASYIO010000128.1:0-1623 GCA_035997465.1 Minisyncoccota bacterium
TGAAAGGAGAAATAAAACAAATAATCGGGCCTATCGTCGACGTCTACTTTGCAGACGAGAACTTGCCCGCCATCCGCAACGCGCTTAAGGTAAGCGGCACTAACGTGACGCTCGAAGTGTCGCAACACGTGGGGCTTGGCCGGGTGCGCTGCATTGCGCTGCAGGACACCGCAGGGCTTGCGCGCGGCGCAGAGGTACTAGACACCGGAGCGCCAGTCATGGTGCCGGTAGGCGAGAAAGTGCTGGGACGGCTTTTTAACGTAGTCGGCGACCCGATAGACGGCAAGCCGGCCGTTGTGGGCGCGCCCATGCAGTCGATACATCGCGATGCGCCCGAATTTAAAGACCAGGCAACTCGCGCCGAGGTGTTTGAGACCGGCCTTAAGGCCATCGACTTGTTGGCGCCGTTTATCCGCGGCGGCAAGGTTGGCCTGTTTGGGGGCGCCGGCGTGGGCAAGACCGTTTTGATGCAGGAGCTTATCCGCAACGTTGCGACCGAACATAGCGGATACTCGGTCTTTGCCGGTGTGGGCGAGCGCGTGCGCGAGGGCAACGACCTATACCACGAGATGACCGAGTCGGGTGTCATAGACAAACTTGCGCTTGTGTTTGGCCAGATGAACGAAGTGCCCGGCGCCCGCGCCCGCATCGCGCTTACAGGCCTTACCATGGCCGAGTACTTTAGAGACGACATGGGCAAAGACGTACTCTTTTTTATGGACAACGTCTTTCGCTTTGTGCAGGCGGGTTCGGAAGTGTCCTCGCTTTTGGGCCGTGTACCCTCGGCGGTGGGCTACCAGCCGACCCTGGCCGAAGAAATGGGCCAGCTACAAGAGCGCATCACCTCGACCAAAAAAGGCTCTATTACTTCGGTGCAGGCAATTTATGTGCCTGCCGACGACCTAACCGACCCGGCGCCGGCAACGAGCTTTGCGCACCTGGACTCGACCATTGTGCTGTCGCGCCAGCTTGCCTCACTTGGTATTTACCCGGCTATAGACCCGCTCGAGTCGTCATCGCAAGCGCTGGACCCAGACATTGTGGACGAAGAGCACTACCGTGTAGCTCTTGAGACTAAGCAGGTACTGCAGCGCTACAAAGACCTGCAGGACATCATCGCCATCTTAGGTATCGAAGAGCTTTCGGACGATGATAAAAATTTGGTGTACCGCGCGCGCAAGATGCAACGTTTTTTAAGCCAGCCGTTTTACGTTGGCGAGACGTTTACATCTATCCCAGGCCAGTATGTGCCCGTCGAGGACACCATACGAAGCTTCCGCGAAATACTCGAGGGCAAGCACGATGACAAACCCGAGTCGGCCTTTTATATGAAGGGCGGCATCGATACGGTCAAGGCCGAATAACTAAAAATTAGACATCCGATGTCTGATTTAAATCCTATGCATCTAGTAATTGCAAAAATAGATCAGACTCTGTTTGACGGCGAGGCCTATAGCCTGACCGCGCCGGGCAGCGCCGGCGAGATGACTATGCTGGGGCACCACGAGCCCTTGATAACGACCCTTAAGGCCGGCGACCTGCGCGTGCATGTGGCAGCTGGGGACGAGCCCAAGCTCTTTGCGATAACTGGCGGCGTCTTAGAAATCCGCCCCGAAGGCGCAA